>DAITNM010000042.1:0-6264 GCA_036834585.1 Thermodesulfovibrionales bacterium
GGCAGGACATAGTATTTGAGCGGATTTTTTTGCTGATATTCCATTGAGAATATTTTTAATAAAGAGGCAAAAGCCTCGGAGTCCCGATTTTATCGGGGCGAGAATGAGCGAGAATACTATGTTCTGCCTGTATGTCATGAATTAGATAATCTTGTCGATTATGAATGTTATGAGACAGCCTTTCCAATATCTATTATTTTAGATTTTCCAAGAAGATAAAGCGCAGCCTGATAAATACCTTCCTCATCGAGACCGTATTTTTTTCTTAACTCAGCCTGGTTACCCTGTTCAATAAATTCATCAGGTATACCGATACGCCGGACCTTAACGTCCTGAACCTCTGCATTGTCCAATAATTCAAGTACAGCGCTGCCAAATCCGCCAGCAAGGACATTCTCCTCTATCGTGACTATTCTCTTTATCTTTGAGGCGATAGAAAACAGGAGATTCCGATCTATAGGTTTTATAAATCTTGCATTGACAACCATTGTACTTATACCATCTCTTTCGAGCCGCTCTGCTGCGGAGAGAGCCGGGTAAACAGTATTACCTATAGCTATTATGGCTATGTCGTCACCTTGAATTAATATTTCTGCCTTACCTATCTGAATTTCTGGTTTCTGACCTCCTAAAAGATGCAGATTAAATTCTGGTTTCTGACTTATCTTTCCTCTCGGATATCTTATGGCCACTGGTCCGTTATGTCTAAGGGCAAACTCAAACATGGACCTGAGTTCTGAACCATCCCTGGGTGCCAAAATAACAAGATTCGGTATTTGGCTGAGATAGGTTATGTCAAAGACACCGCTATGTGTAGGTCCGTCTTCTCCAACGATACCAGCTCTATCAATAGCAAAAACAACAGGAAGGTTCTGGAGGCATACATCATGTACTATCTCGTCAAAAGCCCTCTGGAGAAAGGTTGAGTAGATAGCAACGACAGGTTTCAGACCTTGAGTTGCAAGCCCTGCTGCAAACGTTACTGCATGGGGCTCTGCAATGCCGACATCATAGAATCTGTCAGGATATCTTTCTGCAAACTTTTCAAGGCCTGTACCTTCCTTCATAGCTGCAGAAATAGCAACTATCTTTTCATCTATGGCAGCAAGGTCTGTCAGAATATTGCCGAATACATCACTGTATGTAGGTTCATCTCCTGTTATGAGGGATCCTGTTTCGACCTTGAAGGGACCGATTCCATGGAATAAAGAGGGACTCTTCTCTGAAAACTTATAACCTTTGCCCTTTTTTGTTACAACATGTACAAGGGTAGGGGTGGATGCTGTTTTTATTCTCTTAAGTGTTTCAATTAAAAGTTCGATATTATGTCCATCGATCGGACCGACATAATTAAACCCAAGTTCTTCAAAGAGGATTCCTGGCAGGAAGAGTCCCTTGAGCATCTCCTCTGCCCTTTGTGCTATCTTTGCAGCCCTTTCTCCTAATTTAGGAATTCCCTCAAGGAAAGATTTTGTCTCTTTTTTGAATTTCCGGTAGAACTCCCCCGTTAAAATTCTGTTGAGGTAAGCAGAGAGGGCACCGACATTCTGTGAAATAGACATCTCGTTATCATTCAGGATTACTATGAGGTCTTTTTTGAGGTGACCTGCGTTGTTTAATCCTTCAAAGGCGAGACCCGATGACATTGATCCATCTCCGATAACAGCTATGACCTTGAAGTTCTCACCCTTTTTATCTCTCCCTTCGATTATTCCGAGAGCAGCTGATATGGATGTGGAACTATGTCCGGTGCCGAAGGGATCATGTTCACTTTCTTGTCTCTTTGGGAAACCGGAAATGCCTTCATATTTTCTGAGAGTAGAGAACTTTTCGTATCTGCCTGTGAGGAGTTTATGGGAATAACATTGATGACCAACATCCCATATTATTTTATCTACCGGTGAATTGAATACATAGTGGAGGGCGATTGTTAATTCTATAACTCCAAGGTTTGAGGCTAAATGTCCTCCATTTATTGATACCTGTCCGATTATTGTTTCTCTCAATTCCCGCGCAAGTTCCTTGAGCCCTGATGGAGTAAAGCTTTTTAGATCTGATGTTTTTTTTATCGATTCAAGATACATCAGGCTCTCCTTTTTAATAGGTAACGTGCTATTTTTCTTAATTGGTCTGCCTCAGAAGAGAATATCTTAAGTGAATCTATCGCATCTGAGATTAAATCTTTAGCTTTCTGCCTTGACTTTTCTGTTCCACATAAGGCTGGATAGGTCATTTTCTTCATTTTTATATCCGAACCTGCAGTTTTGCCAAGTTCCTCTGCATTTCCTTCAATATCAAGGATATCATCAATAATCTGGAATGCAAGCCCAATTCCTGTGCCATATTCTGTAAGGGCTTTTAATTTCTTTTCTTTAATATTAGCAAGTATTGCTCCCATTCTTACAGATGCAGTTATAAGGGCTGCAGTTTTGTGAAGATGGATAAAGTTAAGAGTATCTTTATCAGGTTCTATGTTTTCTGAAAAAATATCCAGGGCCTGTCCGCCGACCATGCCGTGTACACCAGATGCTAAGGAGACTTCTCGTATTATTTTTATTAGATCGGATAGTTTTAAAGAGGAGGAGTGGGGATTATTTGATAGCATCAAGAAAGCCTCTGTGAGAAGGGCATCGCCTGCCAGAATAGCCATTGCCTCTCCGAATACTTTATGGTTTGTTGGTTTCCCTCGCCTGAGGTCATCATTGTCCATGGAAGGGAGGTCGTCATGAATAAGGGAATAGGTATGTATAAGCTCAAGGGCTGTAGCATAAGGTACAATATCTTTTGGATTTCCTCCACATGCCTCATAAGATGCAAGGGCAAGGATAGGGCGGATTCTTTTACCTCCGGCAAAAAGAGAGTACCTCATTGCCTCATGAAGGACAAAGGGTTCAGAAGGGATGCTGAAATATGATTCCAGATATGAATCAATCAATTCACGTTTTTCTTTAAGATATGACTTTATATCCATAACTTAAAATACGTTAAGCGTAATCTGTAAAGCGTAATGGGTTAAAAAACTTCCAAACTCATTACTCATTACTCATTACTCATTACGTTTTCACTCCCACTCTATTGTGCTTGGTGGCTTTGAACTTATATCATAAACCACCCTGTTTACCCCTTTTACCTCGTTTATTATCCTGTTTGATATTATCCCCATGACATCATAAGGTAATCTTGCCCAGTCAGCGGTCATACCATCAAGGCTTTTTACAGCCCTGACAGCTATGACATTCTCATATGTCCTCTCATCACCCATAACACCAACACTTTTAACAGGAAGAAGCACGGCAAAGGCTTGCCAGATCTCTGTATAAAGTCCTGCCCTTTTTATTTCTTCCAAAACAATAGTATCTGCCTTTCTCAAGATATCACACCTTCCACTTGTTACTTCTCCGATTACCCTAATAGCAAGGCCAGGTCCAGGAAACGGATGCCGGTTTATTATCTCATTGGGTATTCTGAGTTCTTTTCCGAGGAGCCGGACTTCATCCTTGAATAGTTCTCTAAGGGGTTCAATGAGTTTCAGTCTCATTCTTTTCAGAAGTCCCCCGACATTATGGTGACTTTTTATGGTAGCAGATGGCCCCTTAAAAGGAACACTCTCAATAACATCAGGATACAATGTTCCCTGAGCCAGAAACTTTACTCCCTTGATCTTTCTTGCTTCAGATTCAAATACTTTTATGAATTCGTTTCCGATAATCTTTCTCTTTAACTCGGGATCAATTACACCTTTTAACTTATTCAAAAACCTCTTTGATGCGTCAACACAGTTTATATTCATATGGAAATGCCTTCTTAAGGTTTCTTCTACCTTCTCTGCCTCACCTGCTCGCAGGACTCCATTGTCTACAAATATACAGGTAAGCTGGTCTCTTACAGCCCTGTGTACCAGAATTGCTGTAATAGAAGAATCAACTCCTCCGCTAATTCCACATACGACTTTGTTTTCTCCAATTTTTTCACGTATCTCTTCTATGGCTGTATCTATAAAAGATCTCATGGTCCATGCTGGCTTGCATCTGCAAATTCTGAAGAGAAAATTATTTAGAATCTCCAATCCTTTCTCGGTGTGAACTACCTCCGGATGGAACTGTAAGGCATAAAATCTTTTTTTATTGTTCGCCATTGCGGCAACGGGTGAATTCGCTGTATGAGCTATGGTTCTAAAATCAATAGGGCGCCGGGCAATCCTGTCACCGTGACTCATCCAGACAGTTGTTTTTTTAGGAATGCCTTCAAAAATATCCATCCTGCTGTCAATGATGAGTTCTGCCTTACCGTATTCCCTTTTAACTGCCTTTGCAACCTTGCCGCCAGAGAGGTATGCCATAAGCTGCATACCATAACAGATACCTAACACAGGCATTCCAAGCTCAAAAATCTTTATATCAGGGATTGGTGCATTCTTATCATAAACGCTCGAAGGGCCACCTGAAAGTATTATCCCTTTAGGATTAAAGTTCTTTATTTTTTCAATGGAGGCATTAAAAGGAAATATTTCTGAGTAGACTTTACATTCTCTTACACGACGCGCAATAAGCTGAGTGTACTGAGAACCAAAATCAAGGACTAAAATCTTTTCTTCGTACATTCACCATTCAGTCCTGTAATTCGGGGCCTCTTTCGTTATTATGACATCATGAACATGGCTTTCTCTGAGCCCTGCACTGGTAATCTGTATAAATTTTGCCTTTTCCCTGAGTTCTTCAAGGTTTCTGCAACCACAATATCCCATCCCGGAACGAAGTCCACCTATCAGCTGGTTGACACTCTGTGAAAGAGGTCCTTTATAAGGCACCCTTCCTTCTACGCCTTCTGGCACAAGTTTCAACAGTTCAATCCCTGCCTGCATGTACCTATCTTTTGATCCCTGTTCCATAGCACCAAGAGAACCCATTCCTCTGTATACTTTATAGCTGCGACCCTGGTATAGAACTATCTCTCCTGGTGATTCATCGGTACCTGCGAAAAGACTTCCAATCATAACAGAATGTGCACCTGCTGCAAGGGCTTTTGTAACATCACCGGAGTATTTTATACCTCCATCAGCAATAATGGGGACGCCATATTTTTTTGAAACAGAGTAACAGTTCTTTATTGCTGTTATCTGTGGCACACCGGTACCTGATATGATCCTTGTGGTGCATATCGACCCTGGACCTATACCAACTTTTATTCCATCAGCCCCTGCCTTTATTAGGTCTTCTGCACCTTCTTCAGTTGCGATGTTGCCTGCGATCACATCTATATGAAGTCTCTTTTTTAATGTTTTGATTGTTGTTATGACTGAGCTGGTATGTCCATGAGCAGTATCAATAACAATTACATCAGCACCGGCCTTTGCAAGGAGTTCTGCCCTATGGACAGCATTTTCAACCGTCCCGATAGCGCCTCCTACACATAGCCTGCCAACACTATCCTTACAGGCATTAGGATATTTTTTCCTCTTCTCAATATCTTTTATTGTTATCAACCCCTTGAGATTGTTATCTTTATCCACAATGGGAAGCTTTTCTATCTTGTATTTGTGAAGAATCTTCTGTGCCTCATCAAGGGTTCTGCCAACAGGAGCTGTTATGAGATTTTTCCTTGTCATTACTTGAGATACCCTTTTGGAAAAATTTGTTTCAAAACGCAAGTCCCTGTTAGTAAGGATTCCTATGAGTTTCCCTTTTTCTGTAACAGGAATACCTGAGATTCTGTATTTTTTCATCAATGACAAAGCCTCTGAAATGAGTGAATCAGGTGGGATAGTTATAGGATCAAGTATCATACCACTTTCAGATTTCTTTACTTTGTCCACTTCTGATGCCTGTCTCTCAGGGCTCATGGCCCTGTGGATGATACCAATCCCTCCCTCACGTGCCATGGAAATTGCCAGGTTTGCATCGGTAACAGTATCCATAGCTGCACTTACTATGGGGATATTAATTTTAATATTCCTTGTAAGCAAAGTTGAAATATCAGTCTCTCTCGGAAGGATTTCTGATTGTGCAGGTAAGAGAAGAACATCATCAAAGGTTAACCCTGTCGGGATGTTGTCTTGAAGCATTGTATCTCCTTGAAATTTCTGTTGATATTAACATTTTAGTATCTTGTAAAGCAATTGCAGGAATATCGGGTTTACGTTGTGTCATTGCGAGCGCGAGCGAAGCAATCTTTCTTTGAGATTGCGGAGTCTGCCCGAACTGAGATTGCTTCGTCACTCCCGTTCCTCGCAATGACAGGCGAGGAAGCTTTGTCCCTTGCAATGAC
>DAITNM010000043.1:0-6157 GCA_036834585.1 Thermodesulfovibrionales bacterium
TACAATTTGTCCAAAAAGCGACTAAATTTAGATATGTTATTTTTCGGTATTCCCTTAGATTAATTCTCCATGTGAATAGAGGGGTGTGTCTGTCTGGCAATATATAATTTCAGGTTTCATCCCTTAGATTAATTCTCCATGTGAATAGAGGGGTGTGTCTGTCTGGCAAGAAGGTGGCCATGTCAGATGACGTAGAGAAATGATTTAATTTCTTGATACTTAAGTTCAAACTTTTAAAAAATATGCCAGAGCCAAACTCTGGTTGTCAATTTTCATATTCTCACACCTTGCCTTATCCCCTTCAAACACTCCAGGATCCTCTCATACTCCCTCTCCGTAAGCGCATAATAGGCCATTAGCCGTTCTTTAGTCCATCCCTCCCTGACCTTCTGGGAAAAGCTCGTCTCAGCCTTCATAATCAGCCTCCACAAGCGCAAACGACAGGCTGTTTAAGGCCTGCCGTCGTTCTCTCGATCACATAGCTTACAATCTTCTCAATCCTTGCCAGACAGCTCATAAGCTCCCTGAAGCTGTAGTTTTTGTCATTTCCGGCGTAAAATTCCCCACTTTCTCCGGTTTAAATTTCCCCACCCCATTATAAAGTTTCCTCTCTACTGTCAAATTTTTTAACAAAAAGTTGCCTCATTTTCGTGGAATTGTCAACCCATGTTTCTTTCGATCTTTAAGCCTGTAGCTTTCTCCTTTGATATTGATCGTGGTACAATGATGCAAGATCCTGTCCAGCATAGCTGCAGCAATGACCTGGTCATGGAATATCTCGCCCCAATCACCATATGATTTATTCGACGTAAAGATGGTTGAAGTCTTCTCATATCGTTTAGACACAAGCTGGAAAAAGCAATTGGCACCATCGCTATCAAAAGGCAAATACCCCATCTCATCGATTATCAACAATTTGTATTTTGCCAGAATCCTGATCTTATCTTCAAGCAACCCTTTGCTGTTTGCTTTTTTCAGTCTTTCAATGAGGATCCCTGCATTGGCAAAATATACTGAAAGACCAGCTTGAACAGCTTCAATACCAATAGCAACTGCCAGGTGAGACTTGCCAACACCAGGAGGGCCAAGAAAAACCACATTCTCTGCATTATAGATGAATCTTAGTAAAGCAAGGTCGCTGATAACTGCTTTATCTATTGAAGGCTGAAACTCAAAATTGAAATCTTCCAGTCTCTTTTTTGCAGGAAAACCAGCAAGTCTCATTCTTGTTTCCCGTGATGAGGCATCCTTGGCATGTTTTTCCTGATCTATCAAATAATCGAGAACTTCCATAATAGTCTTTCCTTCCTTTGCAGCAATTTCCAGATAGTTGTCAAGAATAGTGCCGACAGTATTCAGTTTCAATTTAACCAGATTTGCATGAAGCCTTTCATAAGCAAGATTACTCATGGATTCATTCCTCGCTTAAAGCTTCATAAACCGAAAGAGAACGTTTTTCCACTTCAATACTTTCGAATTTCAATATCGATTGCCCTGGTTTATTCATGGAAGCTTTATTTTCCTTCAGGATTTCACTCATCAATCCTTTGAAATGTTCTTTGACCCTTGATACCCTGCCGCTTCCTGAAAGTATTTCATGTTCACAAACAGGTTCTTCGCCCACAATAACGCTAAATTTGCCATTGAATATTTGAAGTGTAGCCTCTCTACCAGCAAATCGATATGGAACGGAATATTGGTTCCCAATGTATGAGATAAAACAATCCCGTGATATCGTCCTTGTTTCTTCACGGATAACAAGATATTCAGGGACTCCATCTATTGGTTTCAGCTCTTCTACTTTAAAACGTTCAAGAGGAATTTCGTGGGTTGTTCCATGCACACTGGAATTTACCCTTTTTAGCCATGTGATTGCCTGGACATTAATATCCGAAACTGAGCTAAAGCTCCCACCGAGGAAGAAATCTCTTCTAACATATGCGACTGTGTTCTCTATCTTACCTTTCGTTTGGGGTCGATAAGGGCGGCATAAGCGAGGAATAAATCCATAGTGGGGTACAATCCCACAAAAGAACAAAACCGGCAATGAAAAAAGGTCCTGCTGTAGTGCCGCTCACCTTTTTTTACCCATTTTCAACGTCGCAAAATTTGGAGGTAAAAAGGACTGTAAAAATGGAGACTAACAAACCAAGAAATTGGCTTGACCGATAGGTATCCGATTGTTTTTTCATTGCCGGTTTTGTACCTTGGTGGGATTGTACCCAATAGTATATTCCACCGACCTGGCATTCGAACTTGTAACCCTCAAGTTGATCGATTTTTATTGATGTTGACATTGGTGGTAAAAGTGTGTTCTTTTTTGTAAGGCCAAGTTCTTCCGAGGTCCTACGTGGTAATTTTGCAAATCCTTCATCCTTGGTGATTCGATTTATTGTCTGAATGCTTGTGATAAATCCATCTCTTGATAGGATATCTTTGATTTCGTATACTGAATGCCCGGATTTTCTGAGTGAAATTATTTTATCATGTATGAAATCCGAAGCTTGTCTTCTATTAGGTCCATATTGTGGTTTTACAAAAAATTCCACTTTTCCATTTTGGAAATTACTGACGAGAGATTGGAAAGTAGATAAGGAATATCCCGCTCTTTTTGCAGCTTCTTTTTGAGTTAATGATTCCAGGAAATATGCTCTTAGAGCTTCATATCGCTTCTGTGCAGGTTCTTTTGGATTTTTGAAATACTCGATAGGATTGAATTCATCATCGTTATTCATATGTATAGATTATGGAACTTATAATATTTAATATTTATTGTTAAAAAGTATCAAAGCTTGCGTATTATGGGGTAAAACGGCTATTTTAGGGGAAATTTTATGCCATAATTGCCAGGGTATGTTTATCTAAGTTGTAAAAAAAGATTTTTTATGTTCCACGAATGGAGCATAATCTGTAACGGTATTTATTGAAAAAACGTTATCATTCGAGAGGATTTGGTATAAAAATAGTTAATTTTTTGTGGAACATAAACGGCTGGCGAAAATCGGTGTTTAATTATGGCGGTTAAACTGTCTGCGAAAATCGGTGTTAAAACAAACCGAGAATATCCCATCCTGTTTCTCGTTGGCAACGTGCCATATCAAAACATGCTTAAAAAAGACAGTCTATAATCTCAAAACCATGTTCGTGTGTGACAGTTGCTGCCAAAACGATTCAAAGAATTTCGTTCATAAATCTCAACTCTGGCAGGCGGTGAAAATTTCGACCTGAAATTAAAGGGATGGGCTTTGATCTGAAATATTGAAAAAATCAAAGCTAGATAAAAAATATAAGATTCATCTGAATAGCGTAAGCCTTACATCTCCATCGGAATTACAATACTACAATTTAATGTTTTTTGTAGTATTTATGGCCTGTCATTTGCTTGTTTTGGTCAATATTTCGCTAAAAAGCAGGTCAAATAGTACATTTTTACGACAAAAGTGTAGTATTTATTCTGTATGGTCCCCTCTTTCCTTCCCCCAGGGCATTTAATCATTTGTATTCCTCACCTTATCTCTACAGATAATGTTTGGCACGGATGATATTTATATCAATGTTGAATTCTATAATAAAACTCCCATGACTATTGATGAAAATGAGAAACTTCTGAGATTTTTAGATCTTCAATCTGGAAGGTTAGATCGTCATGTTGATAAAATTTGGGAAGAAATGAAACATTTTTCTGCGGTTTTATATATTTTATTGGGTGCTCCATTCTTTTTTGAAAAGGATTTAAATAATACATTGCTTATATTTTTTCCACTTCTTGCTATTTTTGTGGCTTATATTGCGTACATAAGTATTCACAAAGAGAATAATGACGTTCTTGATGCTCTGGGAACGGTTTTAAGCATAGAAAGGCGTTTGAAATTCCATGAGGAATGTGTCAATGAAATTCCAGCAAACATAGTCAGCGAAGAGCGTAAAGGAAGGATAAGAATAGGCGAATCAATACACGATTTTATAATAAGAGAAAGTTCTCAACCTCGTACCAATTCCTTCCGAGGCTTGTTTGAATTATATTTTATAGGTTTATTCATATTAGGAATTTTAGAGACAGTGTTTATTCTTTATAGTACTGGCATTCTGAATCAGTGTTATCTATTTGTTATCTCATTTTTTTAAAACGTTATTTGATACTACAATGAGATTGTCGGATAAAACCTTAATTTCATCCTAATTTCATCCTTCTTTTCGTGAATTTCAGGATATTTCAGATTCTTTCACTAAAAAATCCATATTAGCCTGTTATTTTTGTCAATATTCCAGAATTTCCTTCCTTTTCATTACGTTTTTAGATAGCATACGCTACCAATGACGTTTGCAAGTCTCTTAACATTAACAACGATAGCAGTGATAATGAATTGAACATTCACTTTCTGTAGCCCCCAATATCTTGCTCTTGCCATCCCATGGAATCTCTTCATCTCAGCATTCTTTGGCTCGATATGGGCTCTTTCTTTCATATCATCCTTGAAAGCCTGAGTTTTATTGTATTCCTTTGCGTCCATAATAAGTTCATGGTGTTTCCCAATAGTGATAGTCCTTCTCTCCTGTTTTGTGCATTGATCTTTTAACGAACAGTGCTTACAGATTTCTTTCTTGAAATAGAATATTGTCGTTCCCTCTTTCTCATTATCATTTGAAATCATGGTTCTGTTACCGGCAGGACATGTTACACCAGTTTTATCCAGAATGAATTTATCCTGGGAATAAAGCCCGGTTGGATTGAAATCTTCCTTTATCGGGGCAACGATCGTAATTCCTCTTTGTGACATCTGATACCTGTTTTCTGCACTTCCGTAATGAGTATCTCCTGCGATCTTTTGCGGCTTAGAACTGTTTTCTATCTTTTCATCAACAAGAGGCACAAGGATATTCCCATCATAAGTATTTCCTCCTGTCCCAATGATGTTTGTCACAAATCCGTCATCTGATTTCATCATATTGGCCTTAAATCCTGTGAAAGTTTTTGAATCAGATTTAGCTCCATGTCTTGCATCTTTATCCACAAGACTCACTAATTTATCCTCTACATGCTCTTTTTTCTTCTGGATTTTACCATTTTCTTCTTCTATGTTCTCATTCAGTATCTGATTCAATTGCTCAATTTTCTGTTTGACTGATGATGATTCCAGGTTTTCTGCTTTGCCCCTTATTGCTCTTGCTTCTTCTACAACCTCAACAAGTTTCTTTATCTTCTCCTTAGGTTTCAGTGTATGTATTTTCTCTTTTTTCTCAACAGTCTTTTTGCCTCCCAATTCTTCGAAAAGCTTTGGATCGACTTCTTTGATCTCTTCCATTATCGCTTTAATTCCCTGTCTTATCAAGCCAATTGTTCCTGGAATGGCAATATTTGAAATCACATGTGTTGCATCTGCAGACTGATTTCCTTTTGCAAAACCTGCCTCTTCTATTTGTTTTAATAGTATGAAGAAAAGCTCTTTCCATCTATTTTCTCCAAGCCTATCTCTGAAATCGCCTAGTATGCTGTGATCATAGGAGTGATCTTCTATGGGAATTCCAATGAACCATTTTATGATTAGATTGTATCTGGCGGCTTCTTCCATGTCTCTATCTGAGTAATCGTTCATGTACTGGACTATCGCTGAGCGAAACATTATTACGGGTTTGTATTTCACTGGTCGGCCTTCATTTTGCGAATAAAGGTCTTTGCAGGCTTCATTCACGAAAGAAAAGTCCACCTGTTTGTTTATCTTGTACAGGATATGATCTTCAGGGATTAATTTTTCGTAAATCTCTGGACCGTATACAAAAGTTGCTTGGTGGTGGTTATAGGGAGGAAACATTTTATCACTTTTTATTTAGTATTTTTATGTAATATAAGCATTGATAGGATATAAATGCTTCGATGCGTGATGTTTTTCATAAAAAAAGTTGTTTTGTGGGATCAGCACATGATAAAAAATGATTTAAAGTTAGGTACTTTTCCGACAATGGCCCAATACAAACGTTCGTGTCACCAAACAGCAATCGATATTAGGAGTCGTCATTCATATAAACCGTTTGATTCAGAAGAGTTTATCCGCGAGTTTGACAGTTAGTGATTGCTGTCTAGTGACACGAACGTTTGTACTACCCCTGCATGAGGTCTGTGGACATGAAGACTAAGCTTCATGTCTTTTTTTATACACAA
>DAITNM010000044.1:0-4500 GCA_036834585.1 Thermodesulfovibrionales bacterium
TTTTCTCTCTTTTTACCGCATCTGCCACTTTTGCAACTTTTGCTATCTCCTTGACATCATGTACGCGAATCATGTTTGCTCCGTTCATGATAGAGATAGCAACTAATGCTGCAGTGCCTTCAAGTCTCTCGGCAACAGGGACATCTCCAAGGATTTTGCCTATGAAAGCCTTTCTCGATGGACCCATAAGGATTGGCTTTTCTAAAAAAATAAATTCACGGAGGTTATTAATTATCTCAAGATTGTGAGCAAAGGTCTTTCCAAAACCTATTCCAGGGTCGATTATTATTTTATCTTCTGAGATTCCTGCTCCTGTTGCTATTTTTATGCCCATCCTGAAGTAATCTATTATCTCAGGGATTAGGGCATCGTAAACAGGGTTTTGTTGCATATCCTGAGGTTTTCCTTTTATGTGCATGATCACAACAGGGACTTTATATTCAGAAACTACATCTGGCATTCTGGGGTCAAATCTCAACCCGCTTATATCATTCACCATGGATGCTCCAGCATCAAGTGCAACTTTTGCAACTTCTGATTTATATGTATCAATGGATATAGGAACTTTTATTTTCTTCGAAATGGCTTCTATAACAGGGATTGTTCGTTTTAACTCTTCCTTAATGCTGATCGGCTCTGAGCCAGGTCTTGTTGACTCACCACCAATGTCAATAATATCAGCACCTTCTTCAACAATCTGGTATGCCCTTTCAATTGCTGAAGATTTATCAAAATAGAGTCCTCCATCAGCAAAAGAATCAGGTGTGACATTAAGAATTCCCATGATATAGGTCTTTTTAGAGAAGTCTAAAGAGAAGTTTTTCCAGATGAGTTTCATGGAAATATTATATGTGCATTTCAATGATTATTGCCAAAATATCAACTTACTGAAGATTTCAAAGATTTTAATTATAGTTACAATAACTGGAGAGTCGGCGGGCAAATAGGGATAATGTTCTGGAGGAAGACCGAGAAATCCTTAGACCTGAACAGTCCTTTTTGATGTCGCATCCTGAATGAGTGCATCTATCTCGGCTCCATCCAAGGTCTCCTTTTCGAGAAGACTCTTTGCTAATGCCTCAAGAAGATCATGGTTTTCTGCGACGAGTTTTTTAGATGTATCGTAAGCCTCGATTACTATCTTTTTAATCGCTTCATCTATATCGATTGCAGTCTTTTCACTGTAATCTTTATGCCTTGCTATCTCTTTTCCAAGGAAGATATGCTCATCCTTTTTCCCAAATGTGAGGGGTCCGAGCTTTTCAGACATTCCCCACTCTGTGACCATCTTTCGTGCAAGCTCTGTTGCATGCTCAAGGTCGTTGCCAGCCCCTGTTGTCATATGATTAAGGGCGATCTCTTCAGCAGCCCTCCCACCGAGCAAGACTGAAAGGGCCTTTATAAGATAGTCCTTAGAATAGGTATATCTGTCATCTATAGGCAACTGCTGTGTAATCCCGAGTGCCATCCCCCTTGGAATGATGCTTACCTTATGTATCGGATCAGTGCCTGGAGTCAGCTTTGCGACAAGTGCATGTCCTGCCTCGTGGTAGGCAGTATTTTTCTTTTCTGTCTCGCTTATAATCATGCTTTTTCTTTCCACTCCCATCAGCACCTTATCCTTTGCAAACTCAAAATCAGACATCTCAACTTTTACTTTCGATTTCCTTGCTGCAAACAGGGCAGCCTCATTAACGAGATTTGCAAGGTCAGCACCTGAAAACCCAGGGGTGCCACGGGCTATCTGCTCAAGATTGACCTTCTCATCAAGGGGGATATTCCTTGTATGGACTTTGAGTATCTCCAACCGTCCCTTTACATCTGGCTGCGGAACGATTACCTGCCTATCAAACCTGCCTGGCCTGAGAAGTGCCGGGTCGAGGACATCAGGCCTGTTTGTAGCTGAAAGTATGATAACCCCCTGGTTGGTTTCAAAGCCATCCATTTCAACAAGGAGCTGATTCAATGTCTGCTCCCGCTCATCATGTCCTCCGCCAAGACCAGCGCCCCTGTGACGGCCGACAGCATCTAACTCGTCAATGAAAATAATACAAGGCGCGCTCTTTTTTGCCTGATCAAAAAGGTCTCTTACCCTTGAAGCTCCTACCCCAACAAAAAGCTCCACAAAATCAGACCCGGAGATTGAAAAGAATGGCACTCCAGCCTCTCCTGCGATAGCCCTCGCAAGAAGGGTTTTGCCTGTACCCGGTGCTCCGACCAAGAGCACGCCTTTTGGGATTTTGCCTCCAAGCTTCTGGAACTTTTGAGGTGCCTTAAGAAAGTCTATAATTTCCTGGACTTCTGCTTTAGCTTCTTCAATCCCTGCAACATCAGAAAATGTCACCTTCACTGACTTTTCAGAGGCCAATCGTGCCTTTGCCTTGCCAAAAGATAATGCCTTGTTGCCTCCTGTCTGCATCTGCCGCATAAAGAATATCCATATCACTGCAAGTAAGATGATAGGACCCCAGGAGAAAAACAGGTTCCAATACCATGGATTTTGTTCGGTTGGTTTTACAGTAATCTTTACATTTTGAGACCTTAAAACCTTTACGAGATCAGGATATTCAGGCGCATACGTCTTGAACTTTTTACCGTCTTTAAATTGGCCTGTTAAATTGCTGTCCTTTATTACAACCTCTTCGACTTCACTATTCTCAAGTCTGGACATAAAGTCAGAAAAAATTATCTCATCACCCGTCTTCTTGGGAGCGTTGACAAGATTAAAAAGAAGAATAATCATCGCGCCGATAAGGAGCCAGATTAATAAGCTTCTGTAAATATTCAAATTTTCATTCCTCCAGCTATTATTTTACCATACTGAATATTTTCGGTAATTCCTGCCTCAGCTTTCTATAATTTCCTTCTGTATCTTTATCAGACTATTGATACCCTCTTCAGCGAGTTTTATAAGGGAGTTTAATGTGTCTTTTGAAAAAGGCGTTCCTTCTGCAGTACCCTGAATTTCTACAAATCTTCCATTTCCTGTCATCACAACATTCATGTCTACAGCAGCTATGGAATCTTCTGAATAGCAGAGATCAAGCCTGGGCTCGCCATTTACAACCCCGACGCTTATTGCAGCAAGATATTCTTTTATTGGAGTTTTTTCTATAAGCCCATTCCTCAGGGCATATCTCAGAGCATCGGCGAGGCATATGAAGGAACCGGTTATTGCTGCCGTTCTTGTTCCTCCATCTGCCTGCATTACATCGCAGTCTAACCAAACCGTTCTTTCTCCAAGATATGAGAGATCAACAACAGACCTGAGAGCTCTCCCTATAAGCCTCTGTATTTCGTGGGTTCTGCCACTAATCTTTCCTGTAGTGGATTCCCTTATGATCCTTGTCGGGGTTGCCCTTGGAAGCATTGAATACTCAGCGGTTATCCAGCCCCTTTTCTGGTCTTTCATAAAAGGTGGAACCCTGTCCTCGATTGTTGCTGTACATATCACTCTTGTGTTTCCCATTTCGATCATAACCGAGCCTTCAGCAGTTTTTATAAAATTTCTGTGAATCTTTACTTCGCGCATCTCGTTATTCTTTCTTCCGTCAGGTCTCATTTATCCTCCATATTTAAAGCTATTAGCTGTCAGCTATCTGCAATTAGTTCTGCCCGACTGTTAAATGTCCACTGATATTTTCTCTATATGCTCTATCTTGTTTTCAAGGAAAAGTTCACCTACTTTTATAAATCTTTCTGGAGAATCAGTCACATAAAACTCTCTTAAGGGATTCTCTTGGTGTTCACTTTTTGAATCAACAGTCTTTAGAATTTTTTTAATCTCTTTTGCCACTTCGACCGCAGAATCTATGAGTGTCACATCTTCACCCATTACCCTTGATATAACCCCTTTCAGTAAAGGATAATGGGTACATCCGAGAACAAGGGTATCTATGCATTTATCCTTTATTCCCTTTAAATATCTCTCGGCAATCATAGTAGCAATTTCTCCCTCAATCCAACCCTCCTCAACTATAGGAACGAAAAGAGGACAGGGAAGATGGCAGACCTCCATATCTCTGTCAATAGCCTTAATTGACCTTGCATAAGATCCGCTCCTTATTGTCGCCTCAGTTCCTATTACCCCGATCCTCTTGTTCCTTGTTACCCTGACGGCAGCCTTTGCCCCGGGCTCAATTACTCCAATGACAGGAGCAGAGATACTTTTTTTGATGCTGTCAAGACTGATAGAGGATGCTGTATTGCAGGCTACTACGAGTAGTTTTATATCTTTTGAAAAAAGGAAACGGGTATTTTCGAGTGAATATCTTGTGACCGTTTCAGGAGACCGTATTCCATAGGGGACTCTTGCGGTGTCGCCGAGATAAATAGTGCCTTCATCAGGCATTTCCTTTATTATCTCCTTTAAAACGGTAAGCCCACCTATTCCTGAGTCAAAAACACCAATTGGTCTGTTTTTTTTATTCATATTATTCAAATTATTCAAAAGTAACCTTTAACCTAAATAATGCAATTCAATAATGCAGATGTTGTGAA
>DAITNM010000044.1:4529-6075 GCA_036834585.1 Thermodesulfovibrionales bacterium
TTTTTGAGCAATGTCTGCATTATTAGGGTTAATTTTCATTATTCTTCGTGTCGTTTTGTAATTTATTTGTTGCATAGAAGACCATATCTTTTAAAGGATAGGAAAGATAGAAATGTCCTCCGAGTGTCTCTATCTCCCTGCCTTCTATGAGAATTTTCACATCTTCAACATCATCAAGGTTCGATGTAAGACTATCATACAGCCCCTTGAGAACGAGATATTCTGAAAGTGCATCGCCCTGGAAATTTCTCCTGAACTCTTCAGAGAGATCGATATAGAGTATTCTGTCTGCATCTCTGTAAATACCAAGGAGTTTTGTACCCTTAGGGAGTTCTGATACCTGTGAACCCACTGGTCCTTTAAGGAACTCTTCTACTACAGACTGTGCAATTGATATCTGGGTAGTCCTGCTTTGAACCCTTTTCTCTTCGATCTGAAGCCGATTACCTACTGGATGATAAATTTTAAGGGAAATAAGGTCCTCTGTCTTTGGAAGGGCTTCAACCCTTTCTTCTGAAGCAGGCATTGCCCTTGAAGAAATCTTTGAAAAATAAAGATATCCTCCTGCCAAACCACCAATGAAAAGAAGTCCCAGCAGTAGTATGATTAACAGTTTCTTCTTATTCATCTCATCTTACTCACTTTGGGTTTTCTTTCTTATTGTCCATAAGCCGCGATTCCATTCAAAATTGAGTTTATCAACCTTTCCTTCATGGGCTGGTCATAACTGACAAATCTTAGTGAAGGGAATTCGATGAGAACAGCAGGGGCACCTGCAGAATTAAGTATAGGGAGGGGTATTTCCCTGTAAATAATATCTTTCTGAAACTCATCTTTTATTGCCTTTCCAATGCTGTCTGAAAGAGCTTTGCTTTTCTTGAGAAACCTTCTCTGTCTCGATGAAAGACTATAAAGGTCAACCATTTCATCAGAGCCTTCGTCCCTGAAGTTGGCAGTATGGATAACAAAATCCTCTGATATTGAGGAATGAAAGCTTATAAATACCTCAGGGGTTTTTTGATTGACAAACTTTATTCTATCAACAAGAGACAAATATTGGTCTACCTTGCGCGTAAGGTAGACTTTTTTCCCTTTCTTGGAAAGGGCTGTATAGAGGTCTTTAACCAGACCCAAAGTTATATCTTTCTCTTTAGTATCTCCTGATGTGATCCCAAAATCATATCCTCCATGGCCTGCATCAAAGACGAAGAGATTGGGAAGAATTAAAATAGCTTGCTTTTGTCCTTTCTGGATATCGAATACCAGCCTTGCTGGATTAGAAAGCCTCAAGAGTTTCACCTCTCCCTTTTCTTCCAGGTTTATTACAAGAGATTTCTCTGTTGCCCCAACTTTAAAGGGAAGGTCCTTCTGTGACATAAGATTGAATGGTCCGGGAAATTCTAACTTTATCTGTGAGGGGGAATTAATTGCTTTTGTTTTAGTAATGAAGGCCTCTTCAGCCTCAAGCACAATCCGTAACAGCCCTTCTTGTTTGCTAAACTTCAGTGAGATATCAGTCTTTTTCTGGGCAGAGAGAGGAACTGTT
>DAITNM010000045.1:0-6004 GCA_036834585.1 Thermodesulfovibrionales bacterium
GTCCGAAGGCATCCCATCCCATAGGATGAAGGACATTGTAACCGCGCATCCTCTTATATCTTGCTATTACATCGCCAATGGCATAGTTCCTTGCATGACCCATATGAATCTCGCCTGAAGGATAAGGGAACATCTCAAGGCAGTAAAACTTTTTTCGTGAAGGATCAAATTCAGTCCTGTATAGATCCTTCTCAGTCCAGTACTTCTGCCACTTTAGCTCTATTTTTTGAGGATCATATTTCTCTTGCAAAAATGCCTCCGATAAAACATTAACCCAAAAACTGCATCTGTAATAATGCGGATGTTGTGAAAAAATTTATTTTTCGATACCTTAGTGTACCTTGAGCAAATGGTTCAAGGAATATTTCTATGATTCTATGCATAAAGATATTTCAAATAAATTTATCGAGTTAAATAAATTTTTGAGTAATATCCGCATTATTCGGGTTAAAGGCTATTATATCCACTGAGAATGAGCATTGACAAGTAAAGGTTATGAGAAAATAAATTGAGCTACGATGTACTGCCTGGTGCTGAAGTTTTGTAAGAGTGAAGAGGACCTAAGGATACATCCTCTTTTGTTCCTCTTCACTCTGATTAGCTGGACAGAAAATTTTTAATTTAATTTGCACATGCACCGGGTGGGCAGGGTATTTCAACATTGGGATCAATTCCGAAATCAGGAGTCGGCATAAATTGCTCAACCATGCTGGCTACTTCTGCTGGTGGAAGACCTGAATCCCTGAGACCCTGTGCAAATTCTTCTTTGAGATCATCCGGAGTCAGGTCACCTGCGTAAGACCGTCCTAAAGCATATGAGTCATCAGGTTGCCGGAAAGGCAGCATATAGGGCATCGCACCTTCAGGCATACCGGCTTCTTTCAGAGATCTCTTGACATCCTCTAAGGCTTCCTCATCTATTGGAACAGATTGAGGAGTCGTTCCATCATGACCTTGTATCTCAGCCTCGTCATAGGCAACTTCCAGATTCTCTGTTTGCCATAGACGATAAATATTCCTGGCAGCAGATGTTAGATGTGTTTCATTTCCCGCCGATACATCTTCACCTGAAGTCATTCTTTTAACAATCTCATGGTCAAATGTCTTACCCGGATGAATTATCGTAACAAGCGCAAAGATTCCCCCTGCCACGAGGGTTATAGCGATTGTAAGGATTCAAAGTTTTTTCATAAATGTTCTCAACCTGTGAAATACTTAATTTCAATCCCATGCATTGATATTAAGTATAGTACCTCCAAAACGTGTTGTCCCTGTTGTAGGACAGCTCGTTGCACTTCCTACAATACCTACACGTTTACCTAACAAGCCTGAAAGAATGTGCATGTAGTTCGCATTAGTTGTAGTAAAAGTGTAGTAATATGTAGCCGCACCAGCTGCTCCCACCCAGACTGTTACTCCGGTAGTGGTATAGTTTAATGTCTTTAATACTACGCTCGTGGGACTACAAGTTGCATATGTTGTGCTTGCTAATGCTATCAACATAACAGACAAAATCAATACTAAAAATAACTTTTTCATTCTTCTTTTCCTCCTTATTAAGATTAAATTTTTCCTTCTTCCTTCTCTTTTTAAAAGCCTGCGATTTCAGATCAAGCCTCCCAAAAGGCTTAGCAGCCATTTGAGAGGCAAACTCAGAGAAATTTTCTGTCCAGCCCTGTCCTCATTTTTATAACTTCTCCTTTAAGCAGAATAATTTTATGTCTTACAGAATGGAATTCTATCCGGACAGTACATTATCCGGTCTATGAAATATATGTGTCAATGAAAAAAAGGTTGGCTTTTTTCTAAAACTAAAGTTCCAAATGTTAATTTTGTTAGAAAGTCACCCTGTTTCGTATTTGAATTTACTATTTTAAACCTTCCAACTTTAAGGAACCATCAATATTAAACTGCAAGGTGTTCCATTTCTTGCAACTATCGCACCTTCCAGACCATTCAGAGGAAGCGTTGCCGCATTCCCCGCAACAATAAGGTATCTTGAGGGCTACTTTCATATCAAGGGCCTTTCTGAATTCATTCACAGCCTTATCAGGCTGGTGTCTCTTGAGATACAGACTTCCCATCAGTTGGTACAGTTCCGGATAAGCAGCTTGTCCTGTATCAATAGACAAAAGGGTCTCAAAGGCATCGTCTATCATTTCGAGTCTGTAATAAAGCTTTCCGAGGAAGAATTTTATGCCAGGGTCCTGTGGATTCTTTGAGAGACTGCTTTTGTAAATCCTCAGGAGCCTCCCTGGTTCACCTACATTTATCAATAAGTCTTCGAGCCGCGCAAGAATGATCATCGAGAACGTCCCTTCATAACTCTTCTCAAGGAGATTAATAGCCTCCTCATTTTCACCTTCTCTTAACAGTACCTCTGCAAGCCCTAATGTTGCCGGAATAAAATTTTTCTCAAGTCTCAGCACTGTTTTGAATGCCTTTTTCGCCTTCTCAAGCTCTCCGTTTTCGAGACTCTGCCTTCCATATTCATATTTGTAACCAACGAGGTTCTGTCTCTCACGGTTCTTATCCTTTTCTGTATGTTCATTCTTGAGAATAAGCTTCTGAACACTCACAATCTCATCCCACTTGCCCTGCTTTTCGAGAACAGCCCTTTTTTCATAGAGAGCTGAAAGGTTTTCCTCATCAATATCGAGAATCTCATCAAGGTAATGCAAGGCGTCAGACCATCTGCCAGTCTTCTCCATAAGTCTTTCCATGGAGAAGAGTGTTTCAAGGTTCTGGGGGTTAAGGTTTCTCGCTTTCTGGTAGTTTTCGGCTGCCTTATGAAAGTCCTCCTCAGAAATAGCAATATCTCCAAGTCTGAGTAATGCTCCAAGGTGTTCCGGTTCCTTTGACAGGACACCCTGCAGATACCCCTTTGCTTCATCTTCATTTTGAGCAAGAAGTGAATTCAATGCCTTTGAATACAATTCCTGAAGATCTGCCTCTTTCTTCTGTTTCTTCTGATATTGCCAGTTGCTGATATATCTCCCGGTATCCCTTATAGCGATAATAACAAGCATTGCGAGGGCACCTGCAGAGCTCGACAACAGCAATAGGGCAATCTTGGAGATTTCATAAGTCCTGCCGAAAGGCACTTTTATCGTTGTTATCTCTTGATTAAAAATGGCAAAGAGTGCAACAGCACCAAGGAAAAGGATGAAGATTGAAATAGACAGCTTACTCATTAACCAATCTCACCTATGGGGATACTCCGGGCGTCCATCCAAAGTTTCTCGATTTCATAGAAACTCCTCGTCCCTTCTTCGAAAACATGGACTATCAGATCCCCGTAATCTATAAGAACCCAGCGACTGTGAGTTAATCCCTCAATTCCAATAATTTTTATCCCGGCCTTTTTAGACTTCTCCTCAATTGATTCAGCAATTGCCCTAACATGAGTTGTGCTTTCTCCGGAACAGATAACAAAATAGTCTGCAATAATGGTAAGGCCTTTTAAGTCGAGGATAAGTACATCTTTTGCCTTTTTATCCAAGGCAATTCTTGCCAACCTGAGGGCTTTTTCTTTACTTTCTAAAGGTCTTCCCTCCCTTCCTAAAAATAAAATGAGAAATGAGAAATTTTGTTTTTTATCTCCAATGTTTCGTTGTTAGTTCTTATTTCCCAGTTCCTATTTCTCATTTATAGAGCTTATTAGCAATTATATAGGATTCAACGGACTCTGGCAATAGGTATTTTATACTTTTTCCTTCTTTGATTCGCCTCCTTATATCAGTTGCAGAGATATCCATAAGAGGTATCTTCAATGCCATAGCTACCCTTTTACTCTTGAGCGTTGTGCTATAGAGTTCGATCTCAGCCTTATCGAGCTTTTCCAGATCATCTCCGGAAGCTTCTATATAAGGGGATGTGAGGAGGTCAACAAATCTGAAAGGTGGCCGTGCGATAATGACAAAATCTGCGAGGTCCATGAGTCTATCCGGCCGCCACCAGGTAGGGATTTCAAGGAAAGCGTCAATGCCAAGGATAAAATACAAATCTATGTCGTGGAAATTTTTCAGAAGCTCTTCCAGGGTTTGCACTGTAAATGACTTACCAGGCCTTTTAAATTCAATGTCGGAAATTTCGAAGAAGCCGTTGCCTGACAGAGCAAGTTCTGTCATTTTGTACCTATGTTCTGATTCCAAAAGATCCTGGGTTTTAAGAGGTGGGGTCTTGGAGGGGATAAAAATAATTTTCGCCAGCTTAAATTTTTCCCTGACCTCTTCCGCCGCCCTCAAATGGCCGTAGTGGATAGGATTAAACGTTCCTCCGAATATCCCGATCTTCATCTATTCTGTATCAGGTATCGTGTATCCTGCATCTCTCGCTTATTCCCTCAGTTGCCCATTTCCGAGAACAATAAACTTTGTGCAGGTAAGTTCCTCAAGACCCATCGGCCCTCGTGAATGAATTTTATCAGTTGAGATACCTATCTCAGCTCCAAGACCAAACTGGTACCCGTCATTGAGCCTTGTTGAGGCATTCACAAAGACTGCGGAAGAGTCTACCTCTTTCAGAAATCTCAGGGCCTTGTCATAGTCTTTTGTCACAATAGCATCAGAGTGTGAGGAGCCATACTGTGCAATATGTTTCATCGCTTCATCCATATCTTTCACAACTCTTACATTTAAGATGAGGTCAAGATATTCTTTGTAATAATCCTCTTCTGTAACTTCTACGATATTTGGATATATAAAAAGAGTCTTTGGACACCCTTTCAGTGTTACACCGGACTTTTCAAATTTTTTAAGCATCGTTGGTAAAAAACCTTCTGCAACAGATTCATCAACGAGCATCGTCTCCATAGCGTTACAGGTCCCTGGCCTCTGAACCTTTGCATTGAAACATATTTCCTCAGCCATTATTAAATCTGCATCCCTGTCAACAAAAACATGACAGACACCTTTATAATGCTTGAGAACCGGAATCCTTGCATTTTCTGTGACAGTCCTGATAAGACCCTCCCCGCCTCTCGGGATTATAAGATCAACAATTCCCTCGAGCTTGAGCATTTCCATAACCGCCTCCCGTTCAGGGATATCAATAAACGTAATAGCTCCTTCGTGGAGCGCTCCTTCCTTTGCAATATTTCTCAAAACGTCCACAATCGCCTTGTTCGAGTTAATAGCCTCGGACCCTCCTCTGAGTATTACAGCATTGCCAGCCTTCAGGCAAAGGCTTGTCGCATCGACTGTTACATTCGGTCTGGACTCATAGATGATTCCTATGACTCCGATAGGCACGCGCATCTTCCCAACAGTCATTCCATTCGGTCTTTTCCACATCTTTGTTATTTCGCCAACAGGGTCAGGTAGAGCCGTAACTTCCATGAGACCCTTAGCCATTTCTTCGATACGTTTCTCATTCAGGGTCAGCCTGTCAATCAAAGCCTTTGAAAGTCCCTTCTGCTCCGCACATTGTATATCCTTCTGATTCTCTTCAATCAGAGTTTTTCTCTTCTTCTTCAATGCTTCTGCCATTCTCTGGAGGATATTATTTTTCTCTTTTGATGATAATTTTGCTAATGCCTTTGCACCCTCTTTTGCCTCCCTGGCCTTCCTCAGGACATATTCCTTTATATCCATCTGTTTCTCCTCCGATGAATTAATTCCCTTAAGCTGCATTATAATATCACAATGCTCATTGACATGACTAAGGCATTATGCTAAAAAAGGACTATGTGGGACTATACAAAAAAGGTAAAGGAATTTTTTCTTCACCCTAAGAATGTCGGCGAAATAAAAAACCCTGATGCCGTAGGAGAAGTAGGCAGCATTATATGTGGCGATGCCCTCCGGCTGACTCTTAAAATTGATAGAAAAAGCAACAGAATTACCGATGCAAAATTTCAAACCTTTGGCTGTGCAAGCGCAATAGCAAGCTCCTCAGCCTTAACAGAACTCATAAAAGGAAAGACACTTGATGAAGCGCTGATAATAGGCAATCAGGATATTGCAGATTACCTCGGAGGTCTTCCGAAAGAAAAGATGCATTG
>DAITNM010000046.1:0-5977 GCA_036834585.1 Thermodesulfovibrionales bacterium
ACCTGTGCTGTCCCTGTCTTGCCACCAATGCTTGTCAATTGCGACTTTGCAGCCCATCCAGTTCCACCAGACTCATTCACAACTCCAAAAAGAGCCTTTTTGATAATATCAAGGGTCTCAAGATTTGCTTTTGCTTTTCCTGAAAGAACTGCAGCAGCATCTTTAATAAGCGTCGGCTGATAAAGACTCCCACCGTTTGCTATTGCACCTGTCATAACTGCCATCTGTATAGGTGTTACAGCCAGGTAACCCTGACCAATCGCAGTGTTAAAGGTTTCACCCAGATACCATGGCTGCCTTTTCTTCTCCTTCTTCCATTTTGTATTCGGTATAATCCCTTTTTTTTCATTTACCAGCTTAAAACCTGTTTCTTTTCCTAATCCGAAGCTCGATGCATAGTTATAAATTCTATCTATACCGAGAAGTTTACCAACCTCGTAGAAATATACATCACAGGACTCAACAATCGCCTTGTGCAAGGACAATACTCCATGGCCCTCTTTACGCCAACAGCCAAAATGCCATCTACCATAGTTTATCCCTCCTCTGCAATTTACCTTTGTTTCAGGTTTAATAAGTCCCTCCTCAAGTCCGGCTATTGCTGTGATAATCTTAAATACTGAACCGGGTGGATACTGGCTCTGTAGTGCCCTGTTAAGCATCGGCCTGTTATTATCCCTAATAAGGGATATCCACTCATCATAACTTATCCCCCTTGCAAAGAGGTTGGGATCGAATGAAGGCTTGCTTACAAGTCCAAGCACCTCTCCGGTGTTAGTTTTAACCGCAACAAGGGCACCCACCTTTTCTCCAAATGCCTCTTCAGCAGCTTTCTGAAGATTAATATCCAAACTCAATTTTATATCTTCTCCCTTTACTGGTTGTTTCTCAGTTAATAATCTTATTTCCCTTCCGAGGGAATCAACCTCGATAACCCTCTCACCTGGAATACCTCTCAGGGATTTGTCAAAGAGCATCTCAGCTCCCCATTGGCCTATAAATGTATCAGGGGGTACATTGCTGAATAAAGGGTCTTTTGACTGGTAAAGATTGGGTTTTCCAAGATATCCTATAATATGAGAACCAATGGATCCGTAAATATATTCCCTGCTAACCTCAACTTCAATGATGAGTCCTGGAAAGTCTGACCTCCTGGATTCAATGTATGCAACCTCCTGAAAAGACAACCCCTGTTTTAGTCTTATTGGAGTGAAAGGGCCTATCCCTTTTTTGTCTATTTTTTCAAGTATCTCCTTGACCGGCATATTGAGAACTTTTGATAAGAGATTAACCTTCCCCTTATCAAATTCTCCTGGGGTTATGGATACAAAATAATAAGAGGAATTCCTTACAAGGGGGATACTGTTCCTGTCATAGAGTATGCCTCTTGGCGCAGGTATAGTCATGATCCTCAACCTATTGGCCTCTGAAAGTTCCCTATATTTACTACCATGGAGTATCTGTAACTGCCATAGTCTCATAATAAGAAATAGAAAGGCTATAATGACTATGTAGCCCGTCACCAAAATTCTCTTAGATTCTCTTTCAACCTTCATCACTAACCTTTGCAGTTTTTAGGTCAATCTGTATTCTTCGGCCTCACTAATATACCCAGAGGGGCATTGAACAAGGTTTGTATTGCTATTATAAGAACAGCTGCCCCTATACTTACTGGTATACTGTCAAAGAAACTCCTTGACGCAAAAACAACGGCACTGTCTATTATTGTCAATGCTGCAATTCCGATAGCTCCCAAGATAGGTGTCCACCTGAAGAAACTGCCAGACATAAAAGAAGAAAAATAACCTACTAATCCTTTGCTAAGGAAATGGGGACCAAAAAATGCGCCTGAAAGACTGTCTTCGATAGAACCGACAAGGGAACCGAGAATTATTCCTAAAAACCCTCCTTCCCTTATCCCTGCGTAGTAAACCAGAACAAAGGTAAGGTTAGGAGCTACGCCAAACAGAGATAACCTTCTCTGCAGAATGAATGTTAAAAGTATAATAAATGCCCATTGAAGATATCTCATCTTGTTATTATTGCCACTTCCTCTATTGATCTATTATTCACAAGAGGGGTCACCTCTATATTCTGGAATAGTCCTGAACCTTTTTTATCAACCTTTGATACATAACCTACGGGGATTCCTTTAGGGAAAAGAGAATCAAGTCCTGAAGTTATCAAAACATCTCCCTTCTTAACCTCTTCATCATAGGGAATATATTTAAGCTGGCACTTTCTCAAACCTGTGCCAGAGATGATTCCTTCCATTCTTCCTTCCTGAAGTCTTACAGTAGCAGAGAAATTGATATCTGTAAGGAGAAGCAGGTACGAGTAGGAATTGGATACTTCAGAAATCTTTCCCACAAGACCTTTCGTTGTTATAGCCGTCATATCCTTTTGAATTCCAGCAGGAAGTCCTTTATCAAGCACAAAGGTATTTGACCACTGATCAGGGCCTCTTGCGATAACACGAGCAGATGTAACATATCTGTGTTCTTTCTCTTTCAGCGAAAGGATCTCCTTGAGTCTTTTGTTCTCAAGGAAGGCTTCCTCATACTTTTGCCTTTCTCTCAGTAGTTTATCAAGCTCTGCTTTTAATCGTAAATTTTCTTCTTCTCTGAGAAGCATCCTTTTAAAGGGTGTCTTTGCTGAATCCTTTAAGGAACTCAAAACAGTATGGAATCGGGTAAGAGGATTATTCAGGAATTGAAAAGGCAGAAAGTGTTTACCTTTACTCTGATAAGTCATCAATCCTACGGAGAGAATGATAAAGAGAAAAAGCAGGAGCTTCTTCTTGGACATTCTTAGGTAAAAGCTACTCTCTTCAGTAAGTCTAATTCATCCAGCATTTTGCCGACTCCCCTGGCGACAGCTGTAAGAGGGTCTTCTGCTACGATGACAGGAAGCCCTGTCTTCTCCCTTATAAATAAATCGAGACCATGGAGAAGGGCACCTCCTCCAGCAAGGACAATTCCTCTATCTACTATATCAGCTGCAAGTTCAGGTGGAGTATTTTCGAGAATTATTTTTATCGTATCAAGTATCATGTTTACGGGTTCACTCAGGGCTTCACGGATCTCTACTTCTGTAACAGTAGCAGTCTTAGGTATTCCCGAGATAAGGTCCCTGCCCTTTATTTCCATTACACGTTGTTCACTCCCTGTATTATAGGCAGAACCTATGTCGATCTTTATCTGCTCTGCAGTTCTGTCTCCTATCATCAAATTATATCTTCGTTTAATATAGGCTATTATCGTCTCATCCATTCTGTCACCGCCCACCCTGACGGCTTTGCTATAAACTACCCCATCTAATGAAATAACTGCAATGTCAGTTGTGCCGCCTCCAATATCAACAATCATATTGCCTGATGGCTCTCCAACCGGGAGACCAACCCCTATAGCAGCCGCTATAGGTTCTCCAACCAGATAAACCTCCCTTGCTCCCGATGCCTGAGCTGCATCCTTTACAGCCCTCTGTTCAACCTGTGTAATCCCTGAAGGTACTCCTATAACTACCCTCGGTGATACAAAACTCCTCCTGTTGTGAACCTTTTTTATGAAGTACTTGAGCATCTCTTCTGCTGTGTCGAAATCAGCAATAACACCGTCCTTCAATGGTTTTATGGCAATGATATCAGAAGGAGTTTTACCGAGCATCTTTTTAGCCTCTGTGCCAACAGCCACGATTTTCTTATTATCCTTTCTTATTACAACAACTGAGGGCTCGTTACATATGATGCCCTTGCCTTTGACATAAACGAGGGTATTAGCTGTACCGAGGTCTATTGCAAGGTCATTTGAAAACCATCCGAGTATATTATGAAGCATTTATCCTCCCTGTTAAAATTTCTACTTCTGTATTTGTTATCACAACTTTAGTCTTTGCAATCTCGTCACCGAGACGCATCTTTTCTTTGCTTCCGAGCAAGATAACAAATTCAAGAAGAGAAATAATCACAATAAATATCCATCCGAACAAGGGTATCTTGTATAGAAGGTACCCGATGCCAAATACACTATTTCTGAGGATCGAGTCACTGAATGAACATGGCTTCTCTGTATATATCGAGACAACCCTGAGACCGATGAGTTTTTTCCCTAAACTTCGTCCCTGAAATAGGCCGTCTCCTATCAATAGATATGCAAGTCCTGCAAAAAAACCAGCCCTTGGAATTACCTCTGCTACTGCTGCGATGATAATGAAGTCAAGGACCTTGGCGATTACTCTGAGGAGTAGCCCTGCCCTTCTGAATCCCTCAGACATCTGAAATACTAACAGAAGAATCCTAAATTTTCAAGCTACTCAGTTTACATAGTTTACAAAGCTTTCTTAGTTTACACAGTTTACAGAGTATAATTGAGTTTGTATGATTTCTTGTGTTATAAATCTGAAAATTCAATAAGCACGAATAAACTGAGTAAAAAAAGTAAACGTAGGAAAACAAGATGGAAATTGTACTTGCAACGAGAAATAAGAAGAAGATTGAAGAAATAAACAGGATAACATCTGGTATGCCAATTTCGATACTAACAATTGATGACTTCCCGGGGTGTCCTGAAGTAGAGGAGGAAGGATCTACATTTGAGTATAACGCTGTTAAAAAAGCAGTCACTATCGCTAAATACACTGGAAAACCTTCATTAGCAGATGATTCTGGCCTTGAGGTCTATGCACTCAATGGTGCCCCGGGCACATTGTCTTCAAGGTATGCTGGCATGGACTCAAATGACATGAAGAATATCGAAAAACTGCTATGCGAAATGAACTCAGTTCCAGATGAGGAAAGAGGTGCCAGGTTTGTATGCTGCATAGCCCTGTCATTTCCTGATGGTGATGTTAAAACTTTTTTTGGATATGTGGAAGGTAAGATAGGGAGAGAGCCGAAAGGTTCTTTTGGCTTCGGCTATGACCCTGTCTTCTACCCTGAAGGCCATACCAGGACCTTCGCTGAAATGTGTTCTGATGATAAAGATGCCTTGAGTCACAGGGGAAAGGCATTAAGAGAATTTCTGAATTATCTAAAAGAAGCGAAATTTTAAATAATTTTATTTATTAATTATAGATTCAAAAAACTAAAGTTAAAAGTTTAATAAGGAAATTTTATCTATTTATCAGAAATATGAATTTGACCTTAGTGTTGCATAATGTTATGCTTCCACGTTCCAATCGCAAGATAATTTTTATTAGTCATTTTTCATTAAGTCTTTTAGCACCTAATTTAACTTTGGTGTTTTCTATATAAATCTGTTTTTTATTTACTAAAAAAGTCTAAAGGGGGGAGGATATGAGACTTGTTTTTCTTGGAGCACCAGGAGCGGGGAAAGGGACTCAGGCAAAAAAACTCGTAGAAAAATATAAGATTCCCCAGATTTCTACAGGGGATATTTTAAGGGCTGCGGTTGCAGCGGGCACACCTCTTGGAAAAGAGGCAAAGTCTTATATGGACAAGGGTGAACTTGTGCCTGACAGTGTTGTAATAGGACTTGTCAAGGAAAGAATAGCCCAGGATGACTGCAAAAAAGGCTACATCCTTGATGGTTTCCCGAGGAATACAGCACAGGCAGAAGTTCTGGACAAGGTTCTCGCTGAAATGAAAGCCCCTCTCGATGCTGCTGTGGATGTTGATGTCAACCGGGACATCCTTTTGAAGAGATTGACCGGTAGAAGAACATGTAAAAACTGCCAGCAGATGTACAATATATACTTTTCTACTTCGAAGAAAGAGGGTGTGTGTGACAAATGCGGTGGTGAGCTCTTTCAAAGAAATGACGACAAGGAAGAGACAATCAAGAGAAGACTTGATGTATATGACGCCCAGACAGCACCCCTTATGGATTATTACAAGAAAAAGGGAATACTGAAATCAGTCATGGGTACAGGCAGCATTGATGAGATATTCAGTAAGGTTTGCAGTGTCATAGAAGGCAAATAAGCGGTTGCTTATAACAAAATCAAAAGGAGGATAAGA
>DAITNM010000047.1:0-5872 GCA_036834585.1 Thermodesulfovibrionales bacterium
ACCGGGTTAATATACATGCCAGAGCCGAGTTCGAATCCAGAGACCAGTGTTACCCGTGGCACAACGCTAATATACCAGTGCACGAATTCATAGTATGTATTACCCGGCTTGCTGGATCTTATTATATAATTGAAATCAGGTTGCTCCAGCCCGTAGTACAGTTTTTTCATTGTTGATTTAAGATTTATTGTAAGATCCCGCATCTCTTCCTCCTGTATGTCTGCAAAAGAACTCGAATGCCTTTTTGGAAATATCCAAATATGGAATGCTGAAAGTGCAGCAAAGGGGATGAATGACACAAAATGTTCTGTATTGAACAGGATTCTTGAGCCTTCTTTTAGCTCGTCATCAATGGTTTTGCACATTAAACACTCTCCATTGTCATCGAAAAATCTCCTGTACTCTTCAACCCTGTTCCTTATCTGAAGTGGTGTTATTGGAGTCCCTACTATTTGGGAATGAGGATGCTCTATTGTGGTGCCTGAAGCAGGGCCATTATTTCTGAATATGACGACATGTTCTACCCGCGGGTCTTTATATATATGAATGAAACGCTCTTTATAAGTTCTTATGACTTCTTTAAGTTGTTCATCAGGCATTGTTGCAGTTGTCAAATTGTGAAAAGGGGTTTCTATAATGACCTCGTGAATTCCAACACCATTGACGCTCTTCCTTAATCCAGAATTCATTCTTGTCCGTTCACCATCTTTTAAAAGAACTGCAAATTTATTCGGTACCACCCTTACCTTCCATCCCTTTTCATCTTCAACTCTATAACTTTCGCCGGGTGTCTTCGACTCATTTCCAGGGCAGAAGGGACATGATGCAACAAACTCCGGCCGTATTCTCTTCTCTTTCATCACGATGCAATCCTCGGGTTTTTTACATTTTTCTTTTGCGATGATAACCCATTCACGTGTTATTAAATTTAGTCTTATTTCAGCCATACCTGCCCTATCAGCCATCCAGAGATTATAAATTTATTTCTTTTAATTCAAGCATTACACTTTAATAATAAGAAATAAGAAAAATTTAAGGCTACATCCATTAATATTCTGGTATCCTTACATTCCTTAAAAACTCCGCACTCTTCTCAGGCAATAGCGGATTTACATGCATGCCAGAGCCGAGTTCAAAACCGGTAGTCATCTCTACCCGTGGAACAATGCTTATATACCAGTGGATAAATTCAGAATCTGTATTGCTTGGTTTTCCTGCCCTTATTGAATAGTTGAAATCAGGGTGCTCCAGTCCATAGTACAGTTTTTTTATCGTTGATTTAAGATTTTTTGCAAGATCCCATATTTCTTCCTCTCGTATGTCTGCAAAACAACCAGAATGTCTCTTAGGGAATATCCAGATATGAAATGCCGAAAGTGCTGCATAAGGAATAAAGGACACAAAATGTTCTGTATCAAAGATGACCCTAGTGCCATCATTCAACTCTTCATCAATCGTATTACACATCAGACAATTTCCTGTTTCATCAAAAAATTTCATGCACCCCCCAAACCTTTCTCTTATCTGAAGAGGTGTTATAGGAATTCCTACTATCTGGGAAAGGGGATGCTCAATGGAAGTGCCTGCTTGGGTACCATTATTTTTAAATATAATGACGTACTCAACTTTCGGGTCTTTGTAGATCTCTAAAAAACGGTCTTTATATGTCTGGAACAGGTCTTTCAATTGTTCAGTTGGCATAGTAGCCGTTGTAAGACTATGGTTAGGGGTCTCAATGATCAATTCATGGATGCCTACACCATGAACACCTTTCTTTAATCCGATATCCCATCTTTTTCTTTCTCCTTCTTCTGAAAGTCTTGAAAATTTATTTCTTACAACTCTTATTTTCCATCCTTTGTCATCATGAATCCTGAATACCTCATCTGGTATTTTTGACTCATTGCCAGGACAGAAGGGACATGTTTCAAGGAATTCAGGATATCTTTTCTTAACTCTTCTTTCAACAAAATCCTCAGGTCTTTTGCCCTTCTCCTTTGCAATAATCACCCATGTGCGGGTTATTAAGTTCAATCTTATCTCAGTCATTCTTAACCATAAGTCTTTATAAAAGATTATTCTGTTTTTTGTCTCCGCAGGTAGGACAGTCAGGGTCTTTTGATGCCTTAAAAATCCTGAACTCCATTTTGGCTCCATCCCAGAAGAGGAGTTTTCCTTTTATATTCGTACCAATGTCAGTAAGGTATTTAATGGTCTCGAGGGCCTGGAGAGTGCCTATGACTCCCGGGGTTACTCCAACAACAGGAAATACCTCCTCTGGAGGGGCTACAGGGAAGAGGCAGCGAAGGCAGGGCGTCTCCGGAGATTGTAAGAAAGAGAGCATACCATCCATTCCTCTTATGCTCCCGTAAACGAGAGGGATGTTTTTCCTGATTGCTGATTCGTTCAGGAGATACCTTGTTGGAAAATTATCCATGCAGTCCACAATAATATCAGCATTGCTGACAAGATTATCAGTATTTTCAGGCACTATCTTATCCTGGAGAGCCGTTACTTTTACATAGGGATTCATATTTTCAATTGTTAATTTGCCGGAGATAGCTTTATTAGTGCCTATTCTTGTATGATCATGCAATATCTGTCTATTAAGATTTGTCACATCGAGATTATCGAAGTCGCAGATTATTATATTGCCTATTCCTGCAACAGCAAGGTATATTGCAACAGGAGAACCCAATCCACCAGCACCTGCTATGAAAACTGTAGAGTTCCTGAGTTTTGCCTGACCTTCCTTACCCCAGCCGTCAATCAACATCTGCCTGTGGTACCGTTTTAATTCATCCTCTGAAAACCTCGTCTGCACCTTCATAGTCTATTCATTTATTCCTGATTTTAATGATAAGAAGGGCCAAGAATAACAACCTGTCCTAATCAGGACTGGATCCTTCTATTAACCGCGTGTAATTCATCCTGAGTTCATAGAGGACATCCTGCAGGGTTCTTTCCTCTTGCAGGGTGAGATTTCCCCTTGTTTTTTCTTCAAGAATTCCAACTGCATCAATTATATATTTTGCATCCTCAGGGTTGATTCCTTTGGAGGTAGGTCCAAGGCCCAAGGCATCATAGGCCATTGCAGAAAGATTTATGAGAAAGGAGACAAAATCTAATTTCATCGTTGGAAATGGTTGTGTTTCAGGCTCCAGTAGTTTTTTTCCCGGTTCAGGTTTTATCTTTTCATCATACTCATCTTTTAGTTTTCCTTCGAGGTTTACCCTTCTTCGATCCCTTATCTGAAAACCCTCACCTTCACTCATAAATCTACTCTATAAATTCTCATGAGAATTGTCAATCTGAGGTATCCTCCTTGTTTTTCTTCTATCGAGGACCTCTGCAAGAATTGGGAGAAGGAAAGAACCACCTGGAAGCAAAAAGATGATTAGTGCAGTGAGATTTTAGAGATGTTTTTCAAATGAATTCTGATTTTCCTTTTTTCTTCTCTTGTCCATTTCTGGCTTGTATTTCGCTGTTTCATAAGGAGTTGCATAAGTCCTTTAATAGCAAGGACCTGTTCCAGAATGAGTCCCTTGTTTGTTATGATCAGCCTTTTGAAATAATTCAATATCATCTGATTCAGAATTTGTCTAAACTTTCTGAACTTTCCATATTTTTACAGGGTAATTATACCTACATCTCACTCTTTCTTCTCAAGGTTGAAGGGTTTTAATTGATGGTCTTAATATATAAATAAAACATTTATTTGTAAATCAATGTTGGTGTGATATAATTTTTAAATGCATTCTCTGAGTCATGAGTTAAAGAACCATTTAAAAGAAACTTTGTAGAGGGTATTATGGAAAAGAAAGAATCTCCAAAAGAAACTGGGATATCACGTATCACAGGAAAAATTGTAAAGGTAAGGCATGCAACAGAGGCTGATATGGGTTTTATTGTAGAGAATTTAGAGAAATATCATCTCGACACTGAAGATCTCCATTACAGCCAGTTTGTGGTTGCCATGGAAAACGGTGATCCAGTAGGTTTTGGAAGATTGAAAAAGGCAGGAGAGGTGTATGAGATTGGCTGCGTTGTTGTTGTTGAGGAGAGGAAGAATCTGGGAATTGGCTCACTGATCATAAAGCATTTAATAGATTTCTCACCTGTAAAGATGGTGTATGTAATAACGGATTTGGTGGATTACTTTAAAAGGCTTGGTTTTATAGAAACGAAGAAAGCACCGGTAGAACTCATGAATGCCCTTGATAAGGCTTGCAGGATTGGAGGAAAACATAACGCTGTCCTCATGGTATATGAAAAGGGCAGTTAGCGATTAGAAAAACAAGGTTGTAGGGAGATATGGATATCCGAGAAAAAGTACTTGAGATTACAAAGAGATTAAAAAAACAATACCCTGAACTTAGGACAGCCCTCAATTTTAGTAATCCCTTTGAGCTTCTCGTTGCAACCATCCTTTCTGCGCAGACTACAGATACCCATGTCAATAATGTGACAGCCAACCTGTTTAAGAAATACAAATCTATAAAGGACTATGCTAATGTTTCTGTAGGAGCGCTTCAGAAAGACGTAAACTCGATAAATTTTTACAAGACAAAGGCAAAAAATATTCATGAAACAGCAAAAATGATAGTCAAAGAATTCAATTCAAAGGTTCCGAAAACAATGGAAGAACTCATAACACTTCCGGGTGTTGCAAGAAAGACGGCTAACATTATCCTTTCGAACGTCTATGGAATAAATGAAGGTATCGCCGTTGATACACATGTGAAACGTCTGACATTCAGACTTGGCCTTACAAAGAATGAGAACCCTGTAAAGATAGAAAAAGACCTTATGGAAATAACACCTAAAGAAGAGTGGGGAAATCTCTCACATCTGCTGATATTTCATGGGAGAAAGATTTGCCAGGCAAAAAAGCCTAAACACAATGAATGTGTTCTTTACGATATCTGTCCGTCGAGAAACATATAAGAGGAGAATATCTCAACCCTTTTCTATTATTTATTATTTGCAAATTTTTGTTCCCAGTATTTGATTGTTTTTGCTTCTTTATCACATACATGTTCAACTTCTGAAACACAACTGCCTGCAATCTCAAGCAGCTTTAATACGGCTGTACAGAACTCAGAAACACCACACCTATTTTTATCAAAGATGTCCAGAACAGGACAGAGAATCCTTTCATTAAACAACTCGTTATACTTTTCCCAGATCTCTCGTTTTTTCTCGTCAGAGGGGACATCCTGTGTTACAGCAAGATAAGTGTGCACAGAGCCATTTATTGTTAAGAACAGCTTTGCCATTAAGCTTCTCGACAGAGACTTCAGCTCGGAAACTTGTTTTATTTCCCTTTCGTTAGACATTCCTTAACCATTTCAAGGCACCGTAGATGTTGATAAAAAAGTATCCAAAGAAAATTGTTGCCTGTGCAAATGCACCATATTTGATATCATAGAAAATCCAGTAAGTATTCGTTCCTGCGAAGATCAGAAAGCACCACCATTTCTTGTGAATTGCAGATAGCGTTCCGATTATCGTAAGTGCTGTGAACAACCATGCAATATCTAAGTTTTTCATATTGTTCTCATATATTTGATATATGTGATTAAATAAAGCAAATTTTATTCCTTTAAGTTTTTAAGGATAACCAATTGAAATTAAAGTAAAAAAATAAATCAGGATAAGGTAAGATTAAACAAAATTGACGATTTTTGTCAGCATGTGATTCTTATATGGCTACGTTAGATAAGTACGAGCAGTTTTTGTGTGTCTATTCAGGGAAGAAGATACATCAAGAAGTCAGGGGAAGTCTGAGGATGTCTTCTATAGATAATGCAACTTCTGCCTTTTCTATTCCATGAAGAGGACAAAGCACCCAGCCGGCTTTTCCAATATG
>DAITNM010000048.1:0-5846 GCA_036834585.1 Thermodesulfovibrionales bacterium
GCCATACACCGTGCGTTTTCGTACCCCTCATCGGCAGATACGGATGGGACAGGGATACAGAAACAGATAGAGATAACAGATAGAGATACCAGCCCAGATAGATAAAGTTATTTCTTCGAGCGTTTTTTCTTTATGATATCATCAACCCAGCTCAAAGCAGCAGAAACCGTGGGAAAACCGATTGTACTTGTCAGTAGAAGGATCGTATGATATATTTCCTCTGGTTTTGCACCGGCTGCTAATGCCCTTCTCGTATGTGAATGAACAGAACCCTCTGACCTTATGGCAGCAGATGCTGCTAACTGTACAAGGTGAGAGGTCTTCTCACTGAGGGGGCCTGATTCCCTTGCAACTATGCCAAGGTCATCGAGGGCTCCTGCAAATCTCTTGAATCTTTTTCTTACACTTACGAACTGATCAGGTAATTTTGAAACCATTTCATCCTCCTTTTTTGTTTACCCCAGAATGCATTATTTATTTAAAGAAACGAGTTTTTTCCCTGCCTGATAGGCTTCACTCAATGCTGTTGGGTGATTGAGGATCGCACCCTTTGCATCAATACCAAGAAAGCCAAGAGTTTCATGTACAGGAACACTGATTGTCCTGAAAAATGCCTTTGCTGTTGCCTCAGAACACTGAATGCCAACTTCTTTTTTCTGTCCACCTACTAATAATAAAAGCCCCTTTCTTCCATATTGGCCTTCTGGTATAGGCTTTTTCAAAAGGTATTTTTCACACCAGAAACACTGGCACCTGTCTATCATTATCTTTGCCTGGGCACTTACTCCAAAGAAAAAGATGGGAGAAGCAAGGATAATCCTGTCAGCTTCCCTGATGGTATTATGGATCTGGGACATGTCATCTTCAAAGACACATATACCAGTGTCTTCACATCCTCCACAGTTCTGGCATGGAGAGATACTCATGAGGTTCAGATTAAATACATGTACTTTAAGCCCAGAATCTTCGATTCCCCTAATAGTCTCTTTCAGGAGAAGCTCGGTGTTTCCATCTTTCCTTGGGCTTCCGAGGAATGCAATGATTTTCATTTAGCGCTGTTCTTTTTCTTCTCCTTTAATTCTATAAAGTCTTTCATGTGCTGAAGGTTTTCATTGAGATACCACCAGCCATTTTTAAAAGCTGTGTAATCAGGTGCCCCGGTCATTGCAGAGGCATAGCGAATAGAATTTGAATAGAATAACCATTGTCTTGTCCACATCTGTTCAATCGCTTCATCAAAAGGATTGCCATTATCCTGTATTTCCTTTTCCCAGGCACTGAGCATTAGTTTTGTTGCTGCAAGTGTCATCTCATCAGTTTCTCTTATTGTATTTTCAAGTTTTGAAAAATGACCATTTACCCAGTCTGTAGAGTGGCAGCTTTTGCAAAGGTTCTCCATGACAGCTAATCTCTTTCCTTGCTCCGATTTATCAATGAGATACTCTGATGCAGGTTCTCCAAGAAATGTGGTAGGCAGTGACATGTTATTCTGATTTTTGATTATAGTCGTGTTGCCTGATTTAGGCTGGGGATGACTGTATATAAGGCCAAAGAGTCTGACCCACAGCCGGGAACCAAAATCATGGGTCCTCTCAACAACCACATCACCCCTGGGAGAAACAAGGAGACTGTTATGGCATGCTGCACATGTCGGTGCCTGAAAGTCTTTTCCTACGACCCATGGAACCGAGTCAAAGCTCCACTCATGATATTTTGAAAAGAAGATATCTCCGTGTTTGCTCTCATGATATACATTCCATGCAGGTACATCAGGCTCATGATGGCACTGGGAACAGGTATATGGTTTCCTTGCTACTTCGATTGAGAAACCGTGCCTTGCATGGCAGGCAGTGCAGGCTCCGAGACTGCCATCTGGATTTTCTCTTCCGACTCCCTGATTCGGCCAGTTTGTAAGGTCTGGAACAGTTATCTCACCGGATTTCGTAGTTACATTCTTCATGCCTTTTGATTCTACTTTTGTACCATGACACCCGAGGCATGTCTCGTGTAGTGTGTTTTCTGAAGGTTTATTAGATATCATCATTCCCTTCTCAATTGTTCTTACCCCTGTCACAGTATTCACGAGTGTCTTGTATACAGGATTGTCCATAATGTTTTTCACAGCGTGGAATTTTTTACTCCCTGTAAATTGTTTTACTTCTGCAGGGTGACAGGCTTTACAATCATTGGGAGTGACAACAACATTTATCCTGAGACCGAAATGACCGAAATTGTCTTTATGGTTTTCCGTGTTCTGACTGTGACATTCGTAACAACCAACAGCATATTCCATTAACTCCTTTGGTAGGCTGTCAGTAGAAATTCTTTTCTCCAGAGAAGGTTTTTTTAGAGCTTCTGCAGGTGTTGTCTTTGAATGTCTGCTTGTAAGCCAGTCTTCTACGATTCCTGGTGTAGATGCATTATGGCAGGCGATGCAGGTCTGAGTCTGCGGACTGAGAGGCGCAGATAGAATTATTCCGCTTGAAAAGATCACAAGAAGAAAAACAGAAAGGGTTATTCCATGCTTTGTTATCTTGTTCATAATTAATCGATTTTCTTGAACATCTTTTTTGGAGAATTACAAATAGGACATTTATCTGGTGGCTCACCTTCAACTGTGTTTCCACAAACCTGACATACATAATAATCGACCTCGGGATTTTTGCCAAGATTTGTAATGGCCTTTTTGTAGAGTTCTGCATGGATCTTCTCTACCTCATTTGCATAATTGAAGCTCTGGAGTGCTCCTTTTTTGTCTTCTGCCTTTGCATCTTCAATCATCTGAGGGTACATCTTCTGGAATTCATAGGATTCTCCGCTTATTGCTTCCTCGAGATTCTCTTTTGTACTCTTGATTCCGCCAAGTGTCCTCAGGTGGTTATGTGCATGGACTGTTTCAGCTTCAGCAGCAGCTCTGAAGAGTTTAGCAACCTGCTTATATCCCTCCTGTTCTGCCTTTTTTGCAAAAGCAAGGTATTTCCTGTTTGCCTGTGATTCTCCTGCAAAGGCATCCTGAAGATTTTTTTCTGTCTTTGACATCTCTTACCTCCTTATGTTCAAAAACAAATAGTTTTTTCTTACATTGAGGAAACTGCCGATCATGAAGATATACAAGATGAACAGGATATTTTTAAATGCCCAGTAGATTTATGAATAATCTTTATCTTTACTTAAGTTTTGGTATATTATACTTTGCAATTATGCATTGTCAATTTAAAAATCCTTTAAAAATAATATATTTTTTATAGTTTAGTCTATGTCATGCTGAACTTGTTTCAGCATCTAAAATCATACATTATGAGACCCTGAATCAACACATGAAACAAGTTCAGGGCAGGGTTCAGGGTGACAGAGACGGAGTTCAAGATGAAAAAACCATGGGCAGGAAGATTTAAATTTAAAACATCAAAGATTGTTGAACACTTTACAGAATCCATCTCCTTTGACAACCGGCTCTGGAGATATGATATCGAGGGAAGCATTGCACATGCAAAGATGCTCGGTAAGCAGAGGATCATTACAAAAGAAGATTCTGAAAAGATAATACAGGGCCTTAAGGAGATTGCAGCAGATATAGAGAAAGGAAAATTCAAGTTCAAAAAAGACCTCGAAGATATCCACATGAATATCGAATCTGCATTAATAAAAAAGATAGGTGACGCCGGTGGGAAACTCCATACAGCACGGTCAAGGAATGACCAGGTAGCACTTGATCTCAGGTTATACCTGAGGGAGGAGTCAAAGGAAATATTATCTCTGATAAAGAAATTTCAGAAGACTTTCCTCAATGTTGCAACAAAACATATTAATTCCCTGATGCCAGGCTATACACATTTACAGAGGGCACAACCGGTTCTGCTGCCACATCACATCCTTGCCTATGTTGAGATGCTTGAAAGAGATAAAGAAAGATTCAATGATACATTGAAAAGGATTAATATCCTTCCCCTTGGAGCTTCTGCAATTGCAGGGACAACCTTTCCAATAGACAGGGTCTATGTAGCAAGACTCCTCGGTTTTGATGACATATCTCAAAACAGTATTGATTCGGTATCTGACAGGGACTTTGTTATAGAGTTTCTCTCGAATGCATCAATACTTATCATGCATCTGTCGAGGCTTGCCGAAGAGCTTGTGCTATGGTCAACAGAAGAATTCAGATTCATAGAGATGCCTGATGCTTTTACAACAGGGTCGAGTGCAATGCCACAGAAGAAGAATCCGGATGTGGCAGAACTCATCAGGGGAAAGACAGGAAGAGTCTATGGAAACCTCTTTTCCCTTTTGACCATAATGAAGGGGTTGCCACTTTCATATAATAGAGATTTACAGGAAGATAAGCTGCCTCTTTTTGATACTGTTGATACAGTCAAAGCCTGTCTGGATATCCTGAATGAAATGTTACCAGGAATAAAATTCAATACAAACAGGATGTATGAAACTGCAGTGGAGGGATACTCGACGGCAACAGATATTGCAGAATATCTTGTTAAGAAAGGATTGCCTTTCAGGAAGGCACATGAGATCACAGGCAGGATTGTCCTTTATTGCATTTCGAAAAAGAAGAAGCTCGGGGAACTTACTCTGAGGGAATTGAATAAATATTCTCCGTTAATTTCAGATGATATCTATCCTTTCCTTAGACCAGAAGAGTCAGTGAAGGCGAAGAAGTCCACTGGTAGCACATCACCTGATGAAGTCAGGAAACAGATAAAAAGATTGATGCGGAGACTCGGTGACATGGAGACTTGGTGACATGGTATTGCTCCGTTTCTCCCGTTCTTCCCTTCTCCCCTTCCTTCTTATTTTTTGCCTTTTGATTATCTCGTGTGGGAAAAAAGGCGAACCCACCCTGAAATCATATGAAAAGCCTGATGCACCTTCAGGCCTGAGGGCTATCCACAGAGAATCAGAGATTCTTTTATTTTGGGATTTCCCGGCAGGTGAAGAGTTGACAATAAAGGGATTTCAACTTATGAAAGTAATCCCCCCGTCCCCCCCTATTATCATCTTTCTTGAGCCTGATAAGCGGTCTTATACTGATACTGATTTTAAAATCGACTCTCAATATACATATAAAATTGTTTCTGAGAATCTGAGAGGGGTATTAAGCAATGACTCAAATATCATAGAGATTATGCCAAAAGAGCCGCCATCCCTTCCTGAAAAACTTTCGTTCAAAATTGAGTTTGATTCCCTTACTTTAACCTGGGGAAGTGCAGGAGATGAAATTCTCTATAATATCTACAAAAGTGACAAGAAAGGCATTTACTCTTTAACTCCTCTTAATAAAGAACCAGTTAAGGAAACATCCTTCAGGGATAGTTTTAATGCAGAGAAAACTGTTTATTACACAATAAGGAGCTTAAGGGAAGGGGTTATAAGAGATGAAGGGTCTGCATCAGAGGAGCTTGAGGTAAGCCCTTCTGATTTTGTTCCGTCTGCTCCTGGAGGACTCCAGGCAGTGGTAAAAGATGATGAAGTATATCTCATCTGGAAAGAAGTACCCGAGACATGGGTAGTTGGTTACAGGGTTTACAGGGAAATAGATAAAACCACCGGCTACCTGTTTATTGGAGAAACCACGATACCTACATTCATCGATAAAGAGGAACCGCTAACAAAAAGAAATTATAAGGTCACTGCCCTTGGACCTTCAAAGGAAGGCCCTGCATCAGAGATAAAAGACGTAGTCTTTGTTCCCTACAAATAACTAAGAGATTCCTGATTGACATAAAAATCTCATTGGGTTACCCTAATACGAAGTTGAGGTTCAAGCGGCCAAGAAATACCTTGACGCGTTACGCGTAACGATTTATATCCTTAGACCCATTTCAGCATTATGA
>DAITNM010000049.1:0-5826 GCA_036834585.1 Thermodesulfovibrionales bacterium
GAGCTACCGGCTCATAACCGGTTGGTCCCAGGTTCGAGTCCTGGTGGGCCCACCAGCTACTACTGTCAATGGCAGGTTGGTACTTTAATCTTTTTGGCAAATTTTTGGGGGTTATTTGGAAAACAATTTAGAGCTTTTGATAAAGCTTCAAAAACTTGATAGTCTCATACTTAACAAACAATCAATTATTGATGAAATGCCATTAAAGATTTCCGAGGCTGAATTACCTTTGAAAGAGGGGCAGGCAGCTCTTGAGAAAATAAAACAACAAAAGGACTTGCTCGGGAAAAAGAAACGTGATAAAGAGAGAGAACTGGATGACTTTAATGAAAAGATCAAAAAACTGAAAGCTCGAACCACAGAGATAAAAACAAATAAAGAATATCAAGCCCATCTGAAAGAAATAGAATCTGCAGAGAAGGAGCTGTATGGTTTAGAGGATAAGATTCTTCTCATTATGGAGGAAATGGATGCCTCTTCACAGGATATAAAATTGGAGGAAGGCAGGATCAAATCTGAGAAAAATAAATTAGAGACATTTAAAGAAAAACTTGAAAATGAGATTTCTGAAGCAGAGAAAGAACTTGTGTCTCTAAAGGAAGCAAGGAAAAAAATTGTCGAGGGCATTAACAGGGAAACATATAATCTCTATATGGGCCTCATTGAATCCAGCGGGGGTATAGCGGTAACAGAGGTAAAAGGAGAGGTCTGTCAGGGATGCAATATGAATATTCCACCCCAACTCTATGTAGAAATCAAAAGCAATGAAGAGATCATACAATGCCCTCAATGCCACCGAATACTCTACTATAAAAGCACCTCTTGACTTTAAATATCTTTAATCCTTATTATAAGTAAATAAAAAAAAATTATAATTAAGGTCCTTTTCCCTATAAAACTTGCTTATAAGGGAGAAAAGAAAGAGATATGGGAATGGAAGATCACAAACTGAAAGTTTTCTGTACTGTTGCAGAAACTAAAAGTTTTTCAAAGACTTCAGAGATTATTCATCTCACCCAGCCTGCTGTAAGCCTCCAGATCCAGGCCCTTGAAGAAATGTATGAAACAAAATTATTTGACAGATCATCCAGCAAGGTCACTCTCACCCCTGCAGGAGAAGTTCTTTATAAATATGCTAAAGATATACTCGCCCTTTATGTTTCCGCAGAAAAGGTTATAGGGGAAATGACAGGTCTTGTGAAAGGAAGTATTGCAATTGGCGCTGGCTCTACCATAGGTAATTATCTCTTACCAAGTGTCATTTCAGATTTCAGGAAGGCACACCCCAAGATCAAGGTTCATCTTTTTGTCGCAAACATGCAGAGGGTAATTGAGTTGCTTAATGCAGGCAACATTAGCCTCGGTCTTGTAGAAGGAGATGTCAAAAGGCAGAAGATGGTCGTTGAAAAATTGATTTCTGATGAACTCCTGGTGATTGTCCCTACCCATCATCCATGGTCTAAAAGAAAAGATGTTTCTGTCGCAGAACTTATCGATGAACCCTTCATCCTCAGGGAAGCCGGTTCCGGTACAAGACAGACAATAGAAAAGTTCTTTGCACGTCACGGAATTACACCTCAGAACATGAAGGTATCCATGGTCCTCGGAAGTACACAGGCTATAAAAGAAGCTGTAGAGAATGGATTAGGTGTGTCAATAATATCCCGTTGGTCTGCAAGAAAAGAACTCAGGTTTGGGACTCTTCATACCCTCAATTTCAAAGAGGAAAAGATGTTAAGGAATTTTTCTCTTCTTACACACAGGAATTCTGTTTCATCCCATGCAATAGAGGAGTTCCTGTCATACCTGAAGTCATATCCCTTCGATAAACTGCTCTCTTAGAGACAGTGAACAGTCATTAGTCATTAGTCATTAGTTAATAGTAAACAGCAAAAGTAAAAACTGACACTATTCACTGACACCAGTTTTGAACACCCTGTAATCAATATCCGCAAATATCCTGTCTCTATCCTCAATCTCAACAAGCCATCTTTTGGGGATATTTTTTGAGATAATTGACTTGTAGAGACTGTTAAATCTTGCTGTGTGTTCTGTAAACCTTTTTTTTGCATACTCTGTGGCATCTCCGGCATTCATCATAAAAGCCCAGTCGCTATGTTGTGAAAGAAGAAGCTCCCTTGCAGCCTGATTCAGTGCCCGTCGTGTGATACCGTTTGCTTCAGGAAACCTGTCGGCAAGATATATCATACGATTTGTCATCTTATGAAGATGCCGATAGATGTAGTTGTTGGAGCTATTCAGCCAGACCTCATTATATCCCCTGTGGCCCCAGCTTGACATGGATGGTTGACAGGTCTGCAGGCATTCATATTGAGAAGGAAATAATTTAATATATTCTGAAGGTGTTATTGTTTTGAAATTGACATTCTTTTTCTGTGTTTCCCTTAATATAAAATCAAGCCAATCTATCCCCTCAAACCACCAATGTCCAAAGAGTTCAGCGTCATAGGTGGCTACAATGACAGGGAAAAAGTTAATACTGTTAAGCCGGAGGGTATCTGACAGGAAATCTACCTGAAGCCCCCTGTTAAATATAAAATTGCTTGCATGTTCGGCAGCCTTCTTCTTCGCCTGTGCTATATCATACGGCTTTTTATTGTCTGCCCTTCCTGTTATCCGGTAATATTTTAAACCCGTATATGTCCTCATTCCATCAGGATTTATATAAGGTTTTATATATTCGCAGTCGAGGTCAAAGCCTATATCTCTGTAGAAGTCCCTGTAGTGAGTGTCTCCAGGGTACCCTTCTGTTGATGACCAGACCTGCCTGGAAGTCTCAACATCTCTGCCAAAGGCGATGACACCCGACGGGCAGAATACAGGTGCATACACACCATATTGGGGTAATGGTCTCCCGTAGATTACACCATGGGTATCTAAAAAGAAAAATTTTATGCCCTCTTCCCTTAAGTATCTGTCAATACCCGGGGCATATCCGCACTCAGGGAGCCAAATCCCTTTGGGAAATCTATTAAAATTCTTTTTAAAGTGTTCTTTAGCTATTTTGATCTGTGCCCTTACTGCCTGGGGATAAATTAATAAGTTAGGAAGGAAGGCATGAGTTGCAGTAGATGTAATGATTTCTATCCTGCCTGTATCTTGCAATGCTTTAAAGGCTGATGTGAGGTCTCTCTTATAGACGTCCTCAAATAAATATTTAATCCTCCGGAACCGTTGATTATACATTTTGACAATCGGTTCGAAATGGATGTCACCCTTTGTTCTGTGACCCTCTTTTTCTGACAGCTCTATGAGCCTCTCGACATACCTTTTGTATCTCTCCCTGAGAAGGTAATCATTGAACATCTCAACAAGAGAAGGACTCAATGACAGGGTTATCCTGAAATCAACACCTTCATTGATCAGTTTTTCAAAAACATCAAGGAGGGGGATATATGTTTCGGTTATTGCCTCATAAAGCCAGTTCTCCTCAAGAAAGTAATCATATTCAGGATGTCGTATATAAGGGAGATGGGCATGGAGAATTATACAGAGATAACCTTTATACATAATAAAAAAACATAAAGCTTAAATTTAAAATTCTAAATTTAGAACAACTTTGGGTTCACTATTCCAGTCCTGATCACGAAATGATTTTAATCTTCCCGTTTCCAGACTCAACTCTTCCTATAATGGAAAAGGACTGCCCGCTGTTTTGAAATTTATCTATCTTATTCTCAGGCAGTGTTATGAGAAGCCCGCCGGATGTCTGCGGATCTGAAAGAATAAGCCTTTCTTCTTCTTTCAAACCCCCTTTTATCTCTATCATGCCCTCAAGAAATTTAAGGTTATTATATGAACCTTCAGGGACCATCCCAGCATCTATCATCTCTCGAACCCCTGATAAAACAGGAATTTTCTTATATTCTAAAACAAAATCGCAATCGGAATCCCTGACCATGTTATAGGCATGACCAAGGAGCCCGAACCCTGTAACATCTGTAGCCGATGTAGCCCCGGAGTCAACAGCTGCTCTGGATGCTGCATCATTAAGTCTGAGCATCCATGCTGCTGCCTCCTGAAGGTCTTCTTCTGAAATTTTTCTTGCCTTGAGTGCTGTGGTAAGGACTCCGATACCTATGGGCTTTGTAAGGAGTATGAAATCACCAGGACGAGAACCTCGCTGTCGCAGTATTTTATTCTTTTCAACAATGCCTGTTACAGAAAGCCCGAATTTTGGCTCCGGGTCTTCAAAACTATGCCCTCCCATTAAAGCCACCTCTGCTTTGTTAAGGATTTCAACAGCACCTTTCAGTATCCCTTTTATCACCTCAACCTTGATATCACATGATGAAAAACCTATTAAGGCTAAAGCAGTTAAAGGTTTCCCTCCCATGGCATAGACATCACTGAGAGAATTTGCAGCACTAATGGCCCCGAATGTAAACGGGTCATTGACAACAGGTGTAATGATATCCACAGTCTCTACAATCGCTTCACCACCCGGGAGGAGAAAAACGCCGGCATCATCCCCTGGTCCTACAATCACAGACTCACCAGGAACCTGGATGATTGAACTGATAATCTCTTCAAGGTCCGACGGACCCAGCTTTCCGGCTCAACCTGCTGCTTTTACTTTTTCTGTTAGCCTGTAATCCATAAACTTATCCCCTTACATATTAACCATGCAAGGAGGGCACACACAGGCAATGTGAATACCCATGCAAGGACAATATTCCCACCGATTCCCCATCTGACTGCCGAAAGCCTCTTGGATGCACCCACACCCATTATAGCGGATGATATTACATGGGTTGTTGAAAGGGGAAGGCCAATCCTGGATGCAATTTCTATTACTGTAGCTGCCGATGTCTCTGCTGCAAACCCATGAATGGGTCTGAGCTGAACGAGACGAACTCCAAGGGTTTTTATGATTCTCCATCCTCCAAAGGCTGTACCGATTGCCATGGCGGTTGCACATGCTAAAATTACCCATAACGGTATATTGAATTCAGGAAGTTTATAATAACTTACCAGAGCCATAGTAATAATTCCCATTGTTTTCTGTGCATCGTTACTACCGTGGCTAAAAGCCATATAAGCTGCTGACAGGATCTGAAGTCTGCCAAAGAGGTGACCAACAAGCGTAGGTGTTGATCTACCGAACAACCACAGGAGAAACATCATCAAAAAATAACTCAGGATAAATCCTATGATAGGAGAAAAGATTAAACCCGCGAGGACCTTATATACACCTTTTTGAATAATCACATCTGTCCCTGCTGTGGCTATTGCTGCACCAACCAAACCAGAAAGGATAGCATGGCTTGAGGATGTGGGAAGACCGAGATACCACGTAGCTAAGTCCCACACAATAGCAGCTACAAGAGCAGAAATAACAGTGACCTGTGTGATGCAGTAAGCCTCTACAAGACCTGCACCAACTGTTTTCGCCACTGCAGTCCCTGATAATGCACCAACCATATTTAATATTGCTGCCATCGATACGGCTACTTTTGGAGATAAAACCCTTGTTGAGACCGATGTGGCAATTGCATTTGCTGAATCGTGAAAACCGTTTATTAAATCAAAAATAAGGGCAAGGAAGATTACACAGAGGAGTAAGAAATATGTATCATGCATTTTTGAGGACTATAGCTTCCAGAACATTCGCAACATCCTCACATCTGTCAGAGGCATCCTCGAGGTGCTCATAAATTTCTTTCCATTTTATAATAAAAATACAGTCATTTACCTCATCAAATAGTTTCCCAAGGGCATCCCTGAAAATTCTGTCTATTCTATTTTCAAGCCTGTTTATCTCAATACAATATTCCTGCACATGGGAATATTTCTTTTCTTTGA
>DAITNM010000050.1:0-5630 GCA_036834585.1 Thermodesulfovibrionales bacterium
GAGGACCCCGTATGTGTGTATTGTTAAAAAGCCAATTTTAAATAAAACAGGATGCATCAGTCTCTCTTATCATACTTATTGGTCATTAGTCACCAAACTAAAAATACGAGATTCTGAAACAAGTTCAGAATAACACTTTCAGGGTTCGGCATGACATTTAAAAGGTTTTTCAACAAACTGTTGATTCTTTACGCCTTCAACCATGCAATTGAGAACTTAAAAGGACTACTATTACACCTATAGTAAGGGCTGAGTCAGCCACATTGAATGCAGGCCAGTGGAATTTTCCAATCGAGAAATCTATGAAATCCACGACCCACCCGTAACGCAATCTGTCTGTGAGATTTCCTATTGCCCCACCAAGGATGAGGGAAAGACCAAAATAACCCTCCTTAGTACGGATCAGAAGCCATATTACAAAAATTATTGCCATGACTGATACTGCGATAAATAAAGTGCTTCCAACACTCTTGAACATCCCGAAGGCGCCACCTGTGTTTCTCACACTTACGATATGCAGAAAAGGAAATATCTCGATGGATTCAAAGGGATTCATGTATTTGAGGACAAGATGTTTTGTTATCTGATCAAGTACAATTATGACTAATGAGATAAGGAATACATATTTGAAGCGCCTCATTATTTATCCAAAAATAACCTTATGACATCTCTCACAGATTTCAGGAGCCTCTTCAAAGCTGCCAACAGCCTTGCTCCAATTCCAGCACCTCTGGCATTTTTCACCTGGCGCCTTTTCTATCTTAATCTCAAGCCCCTCAATCTCTGCACTTTTATAGGAGCCGTCAAGACTTTTATCTGCAATCTCCGCTGATGAAACAATAAAGAAGGTGGTTAAAAAGTCTTTGTATTGATCAATGAGTGTTTTATATCTTTGTTCTTTGTCCTGTGCACTTTGCTCTTTGCTTTCTGCAAGATAAAGTACCACCTTTGCCTCAAGAGAGTTCCCTATGAACCTCTCAGCCCTTTTCATCTCTAATGCCTTATTCACCTCACCTCTTAAAAGAAAAAGTTCTCCCCACTTCTTTTCAAGTTCCTTATCATGAAACTTTTCATCAACCTCAGGGAATGAGGAAAGGAATACAGACTCCTCTATGCTCTTTGCACTTTGCACTTTGTTCTCAGCTCTCTGCTTCATGCTCTGCAAGACCTCCTCTGCTGTAAAGGAAAGGATTGGTGCCATAAGCCTCGTCATTACAGAAAGTATCTGACTGAGGACCCATTGTGCAGCACGCCTCTCTGAAGAGTCTGATTTGAATGTATAGAGCCTGTCCTTTAAGACGTCGAGATAAAAGGAACTCATGTCAACAACACAGAAATTGTAAAGGGCATGAAAGACTTCATGAAAAGTAAAATTTTCATATGCTGTTGTAACCGCTTCTATGAGTGTCTGCAGCCTGCTCATCGCCCATCTGTCTATTTCTAAAAGGGCCTGGGTATAATCTACTTCTGAACTTGGTTCAGGATCAAAATCGTAAAGGTTTCCTAAGATAAACCTGCATGTGTTTCTTATCTTCCTGTATGCCTCTGTCAGCCTGTCAAGGATTTCTTTGGATATCCTTATGTCCTCCCTGTAATCCTCTGCTGAAACCCATAATCTTAAAATCTCTGCACCGTTTGCCTTAATGACTTCCTGAGGTGCAATAACATTTCCGAGTGATTTCGACATCTTTTTCCCCTGACCATCAACGACAAAGCCGTGTGTCAGTACTGTCCTGTAAGGAGATCTGTCCCTCGTTCCTACTGAAGTGAGAAGGGAACTCTGGAACCATCCCCTGTGTTGGTCACTGCCTTCAAGATACATATCAGCAGGCCAGCCAAGCTTTTTATCCCTTTCCATGACTGCAGCATGGCTTACACCAGAATCAAACCAGACATCAAGGATGTCCATCTCCTTAGAAAAAGACCTGCCTCCACATTCTTTACAGGCATATTCAGGAGGTAAAAATTCCTCAGCCTTCTTTTTAAACCATATATCAGCACCATTTTCCTCGAAGGACTTTATAATCCTCTCGAATACTTCAGCTTCTCTGGTAAGCTCTCCGCAGCCCTTACATTTTATCAGTGTGATCGGTACCCCCCATGACCTCTGTCTCGAAATACACCAGTCAGGCCTGTTCAAGACCATCCCATAAATCCTGTCCTTTCCCCAGGAAGGAATCCAGGTCACTTTCTCGATCTCTTCAAGACAGCGGCCTCTCAATCCCTTATGTTCGACAGAAATGAACCACTGGTCAGTCGCACGGAAGATGACTGGCTTTTTACACCTCCAGCAATGGGGATAAGAATGGACAACCCTTTCTTCTTTTACCAGGGCATTTTTATTCCTTAAGATTTCTATTATCTTCTCATTTGCCTTAAAAACGAATTGTCCTTCAAGTTCTCCTGCCTGTTTTGTAAACTTCCCCCTGTCATCAACAGGTGCATAAATATCAAGGCCAAGCCTGGATCCAATCTCATAGTCCTCTTCACCATGACCCGGTGCAATGTGTACGATACCTGTTCCCTCTCCAACATTGACAAAATCTGCCAAGACCACCTTTGATTGCCTTTCAACGAATGGATGCTCTGTAACTAAACCTTCGAGTTTTTTTCCCTGAACCTCTAAAAGAACTCCATTGCCTAATGTCAGCCTTTCCCTGAGATTATTCAAAAGACCTTCGGCAATAATATAAACTTCTTTACCGTTCCCAACAGCAAGGTATTTAATATCAGGATGGACTGCGAGGGCAAGGTTTGCAGGCAATGTCCACGGAGTCGTTGTCCATATCAGTATAAAAACCTTTTTCCCTGCAAGGGCTGATAATCTATCTTTTACATCTTTATCACTAACCTTGAACTTCACATAGATTGATGGCGATTCCTTATCAGCATACTCCACCTCTGCTTCTGCCAGGGCAGTAGTACATGACGGGCACCAGTGCACAGGTTTTCTCCCTCTGTAAACATATCCATCCTTCACAAACCTGGCAAACTCTCTTACTATGGATGCCTCATATGAATAGGACATTGTAAGATAAGGTGATGACCAGTCACCCAGGCCCCCGAGCCTTTTGAACTCATCTCTCTGGATATCAACAAACCTATCTGCATACTCTCTGCATAACTTCCTCTTTTCAAGAATATCTATATTCTCTTTTTTTACACCGAGCTTCTTGTCGACCTCCAGTTCTATAGGCAGACCATGGCAATCCCAGCCAGGCACATAGGGTGAATAGAAGCCTTTCATGGATTTATATTTTATGATTGCATCCTTAAGGATCTTGTTGAGGGCATGACCTATGTGGATTGGACCATTCGCATAGGGAGGTCCGTCATGAAGGAAATAACTCTTATTATCCCTGTTCTTTTCCTGTATCTTTTCATATATTTTTTTCTCTTCCCAGAATCCTATTATTTTTGGCTCCCTCTCGGTAAGATTTGCCTTCATAGGAAAGTCTGTCTGAGGAAGATTGAGGGTATTCTTGTAGTCCTTTGAAAGGATGCTCACTTGTCTTCAGCCTTTTCCTTTTTCTGGGCCTCATACTCAGCAATTAATTTCTGTGAAATATGGCTTGGTACCTCTTCATAATGTGAAAATTCCATTGAATAGAGACCTCTGCCTGAGGTGAGACTGTGAAGCTGGTTCGCATACGTGAGCATTTCAGCCATAGGCACATGGGAAACGACCTTCTGATTCCCACCACCATGTGGCTCTACTCCCTGAACCTTTCCTCTCCTTGAATTCAGGTCACCGATCACCACACCAAGGGTATCATCAGGAGAGATCACTTCAACCTTCATGATCGGCTCGAGCATGATGGGCTTCGCATTCATAAAGGCCTTTTTCAAAGCCATGGCTCCTGCAATCTTGAATGCCATTTCTGAAGAATCAACTGTATGATAGGAACCATCATAGAGGGTTACCTTTACATCAATAACTTGATATCCTGCTAAGATCCCGCCTTTCAGTGTTTCAACTACACCCTTCTCAACTGCCGGCCTGTATTGTTGAGGGATAACACCACCAACAATCTTATCCGCAAACTCATATCCAGCGCCTTTCTGAAGCGGCTCAATCTCCAGCCAGCAATCACCGTACTGGCCGCGACCACCGGACTGCTTTTTGTATTTACCCTGAGCTTTTGCAGGGACTTTAATGGTCTCTCTATATGGAACCTTAGGGGTTTTCATTACAACCTCAACCCCAAACTTCCTTTTCAGTTTCTCCGTTGCCACCTCAAGGTGAACCTGTCCCATCCCGGAGAGAATCATCTCCTTTGTTTCCTCATCCCTCTGGAATCTCAGTGTCGGGTCTTCTTCGAGTATCCTGTTAAGGCTCACGCTCACCTTTTCTTCATCCCCTTTACTCTTAGGCGCTATTGCATAAGAAATTATAGGTTCAGCAAACTTCATCTTTTCAAAGACAAACGGATGGGCATCATCAGAGAGTGTATCTCCTGTATATGTCTCTTTGAGTTTTGCCACAGCACCTATTTCACCCGGCCCCAGTGTATGTGCCGGTATCTGTTTTTTGCCCATGAGATGAAAGACCTGACCGATCCTTTCCTTTGCACCAGTTGATGTATTCAGGACGTTGGAGTCAGCCCTGAGCGCACCGGAATAAACCCTGAAGACAGACAGCTTTCCTGCATACGGGTCTGCTATAGTTTTGAATACGTATGCTGACATGGGCTCTGTCTTTGACGGCTTCCTCTCAACCTCTTTTTTATCTTTAGTGTTTTTCCCTTTAATTGGTGAAAGTCGTGCCATTTCAACGGGTGAGGGTAAGCACAGCAAAATAGTATCAAGAAGCTGGGGGATTGCTATATTCCTTATCGCAGATCCACATGTAACAGGAATGAACCTCCTTGTCAAAGAGCCTTCTCTCACACCTTTAATGATCTCCTCATCAGAGAGTCCACTGCCTTCAAGATATTTTTCAAGCAGGGTGTCATCAGACTCTGCAATCTTTTCTACGAGTTTCTTTCTGTACTCTTCAGCCTCAGGCATTATTTCAGATGGGATATCAGATTCCTCTGCCTTTCCATTGTGAAATGCATAGGCCTTCATCTTTATCAGATCAACAACACCGGTGAAGTTTTCTCCAGAGCCTATGGGCATAAACAGGGCTACGGCTTCTGTATCAAAAGCCTTTCCAAGCTCTCCTACTGCTCTTGAAAAGTTTGCAATATCCCTGTCCATCTTATTTACGAATACAACCCTCGGCAATTCAAACTCATCTGCGTACCTCCATACCTTACCTGTCTCTGCCTTTACTCCCGAGATTGCGCTTATTATGACAACTGCTCCGTCAGCAGCCCTTAGGCAGTTCCTCGCATCTTCGATAAAGTTGATAAAACCTGGGGTGTCCATCAGATTAGTCCTGTAACCCTTCCAGTCACAGAATGCAAAGGATGATGCGATAGTTATCTTCCTTTCTATCTCCTCTGGTTCATAATCTGTTGTTGTAGTCCCATCCTGGACATTACCAAGTCTGTCAATAGAGCCAGCATTAAAAAGCATAGCCTCCACAAGTGAGGTCTTACCAGCTCCTCCGTGCGCAATAACTGCTACATTACGTATTTTGTCAACATCTGTCTCTGCCATACATAACCCCCTCTATTTGAAAT
>DAITNM010000051.1:0-1605 GCA_036834585.1 Thermodesulfovibrionales bacterium
CCTCAGGATATCGTTCAAGGAAAAGGAAATACTTCTGAGAGAGGTTCACCACAGGACAAAGAACAACCTGCAGGTGATTTTAAGTCTGCTCGACCTTCAGTCTCTAACCATCAGAGACAAAAAAATGTTAGGAGGGATAAAAGATATTCAGAACAGAATCAGATCAATCGCTCTTGTCCATGAGAAGCTCTATCAATCGAAAGATTTGTCCAATGTCAACCTCAAGAATTATATTCAAGAAGTTACAAATGCCCTAATAAAAAGTTACGAAGGGAGTAAACACAGAATATCTTTAATACTGGATATCGATTATATTTTCATATCTCTTGACACTATTACTACATGCGGTTTAATTGTCAATGAACTTGTGTCCAACTCCCTAAAGTATGCTTTCCCGAATAACAGAAAAGGTAAAATTAAGATAGCGATTCACGCAACAGATGGAGATAAAATGGAACTTCAGATTAGCGATGATGGCATTGGCTTGCCTGAAGGTTTAGATTTCAGGAATACAAAATCATTGGGCTTGAAACTTGTTCGCTGGTTGGCAGAGGATCAGTTGGGAGGAGAGGTGGTATTAAAAGGGAAAAAAGGAACTGACTTTCTAATAAAATTTAAGGAAACAACAAAGACATGAAAAGCATATAAGGCTATGACAAGGAAAAAAATCTTAATTGTTGAAGATGAAGTTATCACAGCCATGAGCTTACAACATTTATTAGAGCATTGGGGTTGTGGAAAATGTGAACAGGTGTCATCAGGGAAAGAAGCAATTGAAAAAGCCATGAGTGAAAAGCCGGATATCGTGCTGATAGATATAAACCTGAGAGGAGAAACAAATGGAATAGAAGTAGCCAAACAATTACAAGCCCGTTTTTGTGTGCCTATTATTTTCATCACCGGGTATTCAGATGAAGAGACGATTAAAGAAGCAAAAAAAATCAAACCAGTTGGATATTTTGTTAAACCCCTGGACTTTAATAAATTAAGATTGACTATTGAGTCGGTTACACATAGTCAAAAAAAGAATTTAAAACAAGAAAAGAAATTAAAACAAAAAAAGAATAGGTAATTCCTTCTTACCGCTCTCTTAAAACTCTCACATTCCTGGCATCATGGGCATAGACATCTTCTGGTAGCCGGAAGGCACCTCGAAGAGATTATCAGGCTGATTGTCCATTTTGATATTCTTAAACTCTGAGCTCCAGCTTCCATCTATGGCAGCAGTTTTTATGGGGAAGTTTATATCCTTTGCAATCCAATGATAAACCTTTTGCACTTTATTGCCTTCTTTGTAAGTAACTTCGTATTTATCAGAAGGATGTCCGTTGATGTTCTCAGAGCCAATGAGTTTTCTGCTTATTTCGCCAGTAAATTTCTCCTCAACCTTTGGTTTTTGGTTTGGATCGAGTGTCATTTCCATATATGATTTTTCTTCTTGCATCACTATCCACATAGTGTTCTTATCCTGCCTCATGATGGTGTAACCAGGCTGTCCTTTTAGTTCAATTCGAAACTTTTTATCCTTCATATAAATCTTTGATGTTATGCCCTCTCCTTTGTGTTTTGTTATCTGGTCCGCTGAAAATTCAAGGGCATACGCTC
>DAITNM010000051.1:1705-3941 GCA_036834585.1 Thermodesulfovibrionales bacterium
CGGTTTGCTATATACACTATAAGCTTTCAGTTACAAAGTAAGGTTTTTTGGGTATAATATCAGATATTTCATAATCTTAGGCAGAGGGGGGTAGAATGGGAGAACTCGAAAGGCAGAGGAAAGAAATCGATGATATCGATAACGAAATCCTCAGGCTCCTTAACAAGAGGGCCGAGACTGTTATTGAAATTGCCCATATCAAGAGGAATGAAAGGGCAAAGTTCTACTCTCCTGAACGTGAAAGGGAGATCCTCGAACGTCTCACATCTATTAATAAAGGGCCTTTTCCAAATGATACACTGAAAGTTATATACAGGGAAATCCTCTCTGCATCCCTTTCCCTGGAGGAACCTCTCAATGTCGCATGTCTTGGCCCTCTGGCAACTTATACGCATCTGGCAGCATTGAGGCATTTCGGCTCATCAGCCTCTTTTTTGCCAGTAGAAAGTATTAAGGCTGTATTCGATACTGTCGACTCCGGAAAGACAGAATTTGGAGTCGTGCCCATCGAGAACTCAAACGAGGGTGTTATCAGTTCTACGCTTGATCTCTTTATGGACTACGATCTCAAGGTCTCTGCAGAGGTAATGCTCGAGATATCCCATAATCTCCTCTCAAAGAGTGGTGATAAATCAAAGATCAAAAAGGTATACTCCAATCCACAGGCGACTGCACAATGCAGGCGCTGGATTGAAACAAATCTGATAGGGATTCCAATCCTCGAATCCACAAGTACTGCAAAGGCAGCAGAGATTGCATCACAGGATGATGAAGCTGCAGCCATAGCGAGCGAGGTGGCTGCAAAGGTATACGACCTGCATTTTGTTGAAAAGAATATCGGCGACAGCAAGCACAACTATACGAGATTCCTTGTTATTTCCAAAGAATATCCTTCAAAGACCGGAAAAGACAAGACATCTATTATGTTTTCGATTAAGGATAGGCCAGGGGCGCTCCATGATATCCTTGTGCCCTTTAAGAAGGCAAAGATTAATCTGACAAAGATAGAGTCGAGGCCGTCGAAAAGGAAGGCATGGGAATATATCTTTTTTGTGGATATGGAGGGTCATGTTGATGACAAACGGGTAAGGAAGGCGATTGATAGCATAAGAGATAGCTGCCTTTATGTAAAGATTCTTGGTTCCTATCCCCATGGTGGAACTTGATGATTAGACCGCCGGAGTATATCTCAACCCTCAAGCCTTATGTCCCTGGGAAACCAATAGAGGAGCTCGAAAGAGAACTCGGAATTAAGGACTCTATAAAACTGGCCTCCAATGAGAACCCCATTGGTCCTTCACCTATGGCTCTAAGGGCTATTATAGATGCTTTAATGAATTCGAATCCTTCCATCAGCATTAACAGATACCCTGATGGAAGTGGATACTGGCTTAAAAAGGAGCTGTCCAGGAAGCTCTCTGTTAGCGAAGACGAGATTATTCTCGGGAATGGCTCGAATGAGCTGATCGATATTGCTGTGAGGACCTTTCTACAATTAGGTGATGAGGCTGTTATGGCTTATCCGTCTTTTGTTGTCTTTCCCATGTCTGTCCAGGCAGCAGGTGCTAAGCCGGTTCAAGTACCGCTAAGGGATTACACACATAATCTTGAGGCAATGGCAGATGCTGTTATTCCCGGGACAAAGATGATATTTATAGCAAATCCAAATAATCCCACCGGTACGATAAATAAAAAAAATGAATTCGACCGTTTGATGGATAAACTTCCGGAAGGGATTTTGGTCATAGCTGATGAGGCTTATCATGAATATGTAGCAGATACTGATTATGCTGACAGCATGAAGCATTTCAGGGCCGGAAGGGATATCCTAATACTCAGGACATTTTCAAAAATCTATGGTCTTGCAGGTCTCAGGATCGGATACGGCATTGCAAGAAAAGATATAATCCAGGAGATGGATAAACTCAGACCACCCTTTAACACGAACTCTTTAGCTCAAAATGCAGCTATACATGCACTTAAAGATGATGCCCATATCAGGCATTCACAGGAAATAAACGAACAGGGGAAAAGATACTTTTACAGAGAATTTAAATCCCTTAATATAAAATATGTTCCTACAGAGGCGAATTTTATCTATATCCTTTTGGAGCGTGATTCAAAAGTGTTCTATAATGAAATGCTGAGACAAGGCGTGATAGTAAGGCCTGTAGGGCATGAAGAGATAAGGGTGACCATAGGTCTGCCCGAAGAGAATGAGAGATTTATTGAAGCC
>DAITNM010000051.1:4041-5550 GCA_036834585.1 Thermodesulfovibrionales bacterium
ATGGACATTATTGTTATAAAGCCGACTGCAACAGAAGAAGATATAAGGCGCATCGTGAAGAAACTCGAAAGTCGTGGTCTCGATGTAAACATATCAAAAGGTACTGAGAGGACAGTGATAGGTGTTATCGGAGACACTTCAAAAATAAGTGAAGAGGAAGAGAATGCTATAAGGGTAATGCCGGGGATTGAAGATGTAATGAGGATACTCAAACCCTATAAGCTTGCAAGCAGGGATTTCAAGGCAGAAGATACCACTATTGATATAAAGGGGAACGTTATAGGGGGTAAAAAGATACAGGTAATAGCAGGCCCATGCGCTGTTGAGAGCAAGACAATGATTATAAACATAGCAGAGAAGGTCAAGGAAGCAGGTGCTTCTTTCCTCAGAGGAGGTGCTTTCAAACCCCGTACTTCTCCATATTCATTCCAGGGACTTGGAGAAGAAGGACTTAAGTATCTTGCAGAGGCGAGGGACAAGACAGGACTTCCTGTTGTAACAGAGCTGATGGATCCCAGAGATATTGAGGTTGTTCTTAAGTATGCAGATATAGTGCAGATTGGTGCAAGGAATATGCAGAATTTCAGACTCCTCCTTGAGGTGGGCGCGTGCGACAAACCGATCCTGCTCAAGAGGGGTTTTTCATCTACGATAAAAGAATGGCTTATGGCTGCTGAATATATTATGTCAAAAGGTAATCAGAAAATAATCCTCTGTGAGAGAGGAGTAAGGACCTTTGAGACGGCAACGAGGAATACCCTTGATCTCAGCGCAATACCGGTTCTCAAGCAGCTTACCCATCTCCCTGTTGTTGTTGATCCAAGCCACGGGGTTGGCAAGTGGGACCTTGTTGCTCCTATGTCAAAGGCTTCTATTGCTGCTGGAACGGATGGACTTCTCATAGAGGTGCATGTAAATCCAGAAGAGGCACTATCAGATGGGGAGCAGTCTCTAAGGCCTGATTACTTTAAAAAGTTAATGAATGAATTAAAACCCATAGCCATTGCTGTCGGAAGGGAAATATGATAAAAAAACAGGGAAAAGGAGACACGGCGACTAAGAGACACGGGGATACATCTCCCCTTCACCGTTTCTCTGATTCACTGATTTGTTTTAACAAGGTAACAATACTGGGTGTTGGATTGATTGGAGCATCCTTTGCCCTTGCAATGAAGAAGTATAAACTCTGTGACCACATTACTGGAAATGGAAGGAGCCTTGAAAACCTTCAAAAGGCAAAGGAGATGAAGATAATCGACTCTTTTGAGCTCGATCCTGCAAAGGCATGTAATGACTCAGACCTTATTATCTTTGCAACCCCTGTAGGAAGCTTTCTTGAAATTGCAAAAAAAGTGCGGAGTTCTTTTAAAAAGAGTGCCATAGTTACGGATGTTGGGAGTGTTAAGGGCAGGCTTGTTAAAGATATGGAGGCTCTTATGCCGGAAGGCACTTATTTTATTGGTGGCCATCCTATAGCAGGCAGCAGCCGTTCAGGGGTAGATACAGCAA
>DAITNM010000052.1:0-5532 GCA_036834585.1 Thermodesulfovibrionales bacterium
AGGCATTAAAAATCTTCATCGCCATGTCTTCAATCTCACGCATCTTTTCTCCTTATTCGGGTTCCATAAACAATAAATTATAGCAGAATTTCAGGGTTTTATTTCGATGTATTTTTCAGCCATCTTTGTTGTCATTCCGCACTTGCCTGCCCTCGACTGCAATCGGGGGATGCGGAATCCAGAACTAATTATTTTGCCTGGATTCCCGCTGGAGTTTATCCCGTACTCTGATACGGGACGGGAATGACAAAAGAGGTAGGAATGACCTCATTCAATCTTAAACTCAGCAATGACTGGAGTGTGGTCAGAGGGTTTTTGAAGTAATCTCGGGCCAATATCAATCCAAGCCCTGACAGATTTATCTGCAATTACTTTAGTAGCCCATATATGGTCAATACGCCATCCCATTCCCTTCTTCACTGCATTCTTAATGGTATAATCCCAGAAGGAATATTGGTCTTTTTCTGAATTATGCAAGCGGAAGACATCAACAAAACCCCATTCTTTAAACCTCTGTAGCACTGCATGTTCATCTGGATGGAAGCCAATATGTCCTTTAAGGAGTTCAGGATCATAGACATCTCTTGGTTCCGGAGCTATATTGAAGTCCCCTGTCCATATAAGAGGAATACGGGGGTTATACTTTTCTTTAAAATGATAATAGAGCCTCTGCAGCCAGTCGAGTTTCTCCCTGAACTTTTCTGATAGAGGGTGAAAGCCCTGTGGGACGTATGTATTTACAATGTTGATCCCTTTTATCTTTGCAGAGATCAGACGGGCTGCTTCAGAACCATCTTCAAAACCGTAAAAGATATCTTCAAAAGGTATTTTGCTCAATATAGCCACACCGTTAAAAGTCTTTTCACCTCTAAAAATTACAGAATAACCAGCTTTTTCAAAATCCTTTTTCAGAAAGGCGCTGTCAGGAACCTTTGTCTCCTGAAGACAGAGGATATCAGGAGATTCCTTTCCTATCCAGTCAAGGAGGATCTTTAAGCGCGCCCGGAGAGAGTTAACATTGAAACTTGCAACTTTCATAAAGGCAGATAATCAAAGAGGTATTTTAAGATAATATTTGAGGTACTATTTCATTTCCTCCGCAAAACTTCCTATTTTTCTGAGTCTTTTATACCTTTCCTCGATAAGCTTTCCCGGAGTCTTTGTATCCAGTTCTTCAATGGCCTTCAGGATGACATCTAAAATCTTTTCTGCAGTTCCTTCAGGGTCCCTGTGAGCCCCTCCGAGGGGTTCAGGTATTATGTCGTCTATGATGTTGAAACTCAGGAGGTCTTGGGCTGTTAGTTTGAGTGCATTTGCTGCCCTTGAGAAATCCTCTGTTCCTATCTCACCGGCCTTTTTCCAGAGTATTGCAGAACAGCCCTCAGGAGAAATCACAGAATAGATTGAATGCTCAAGCATGAACAATCTATCGGCAACACTGATAGCAAGTGCTCCTCCACTTCCACCCTCTCCTATGACTATTGAGACAATCGGCACCCTTAGCCTCGACATTTCCATTAGGTTGACGGCAATGGCCTCTGCCTGACCTCTCTCCTCTGCACCGACTCCTGGATATGCTCCCGGAGTGTCGATAAAGGTTATCACTGGTTTTTTAAATCTCTCTGCGGTTTTCATGAGCCTGAGGGCCTTACGGTATCCTTCTGGATGAGGCTGTCCAAAGTTGCGGTATATCCTTTCCTTTGTCCCCCGTCCCTTCTGATGGCCTATGACTACTGCAGCTATGTCCTTTATCTTTGCCACACCCCCTACGATTGACAGATCATCAGAGAACCTTCTGTCTCCGTGCAATTCAATAAAGTCACTGCTTATCATATTTATATAGTCAAGTGTATAAGGCCTATCAGGATGGCGTGCTACGAGTGTCTTTTGCCAGGGTGTTAAGGTCGAAAAAATATCCGAGCGGAGTTCCCTTACTTTTTTCTCGAGTCTTTTTATCTCACCTGAAATATCAATATCCTTTCCGTCAGATAGGCGTTTCAGTTCCTCTATCTTGATCTCGAGCTCTTCTATAGGCCTTTCGAATTCGAGGTAATATCGTATCATGTAAATACCACAGCCCCCTTGCCTGCAATCTCTTCTAACTTATTGATCATCTCATGGTCTGGTGATATCTTCAGACCGGTAGAGATCAATGCCTCGGCGTCTTTCAGGGATATTCTCAGATAGAGGGGATACTCACCTTTACAGTCTGAAAGTAAAGACCTGAGTATCTGAAGGCCTGAGCTATTGGACAATGGATGTTTGAAATTGATCTCAACCCTGCCTCTTTTAGCCTCAAGGTCATCTATTCTCGATATTTCTGTAGAGACGACTTTTATACCCTTCTCTGTCTTGTCTACTGTACCTTTTATCAGGAGGAGCATATCTTTCTGGAGGATAGGCAGACTGGTTCTGTAAAGCTGAGGGAAGACAATCACCTCAATGCTGCCGTCTGCGTCTTCAAGTGTACAGTATGCCATAATCTCTGCCTTTGACCTCGTCTGGATCTTCTTTATGGTTCTCAAGATGCCGCCAATCAGAACTTCTTCACCGTCAGTTACATTCTCAAAGTCCGATGTCTTTTTAGCATTCTTTTTTTCGAGTTGCTTTCTATATTTTGTAAGGGGGTGACCTGTAATATAGAAACCGAGGGCCTCTTTCTCGTGTTTGAGGAGTTTAAATTCATCCCATTCGCGATCACTCGAAGTTGTATCTTCAGGTTCACTCCCAAAGATACTCTGCTGGCCCAAAGCAATTGTCCTGCTGTTTCCATTCAGGGTTTTTTCCATTAAGTCCGTTGCTCCTGCCCTGCTTATGCCAAGGGAGTCAAATGCGCCTGCCTTTATGAGACTTTCGATAACCTTCTTATTTACCTTTCTCGAGTCAACCCTGTGGAGGAAATTAACTAAAGAGGCAAAAGGTCCTTCTTCATTCCTTGCTTCAATTATGGACTCTATGGCAGCAGCCCCTACACCTTTTACAGCCTCAAGGCCAAAGCGTATTGAATTGCTGATCACCTTGAATTCCTGTTCTGACTGGTTGATATCAGGCGGAAGGATGGATATTCCCATTTCGCGGCACTCATTGATTGATTTGACTATCTTGTCAGTGTTGTCCATATCAGCACTCAACGTGGCAGCCATGAACTCCACCGGATAGTGCGCTTTTAGATAGGCTGTCTGGTAAGCAATATGTGCATAAGCAGCTGAGTGTGACTTGTTGAAGCCGTATTCAGCAAAGAAGGCCATTAAATCGAAGAGCCTTGTTGCCTTTTTTTCAGATATCCCGTTTGCCTTAGCACCCTGTATAAAGGACTCCTTGAGTTTTTCCATCTCTTCTGGTTTTTTCTTGCCCATCGCCTTCCTCAGGATATCCGCCTGCCCCATTGTGAAATTTGCGAGTGTATTTGCAATCCTCATGACCTGCTCCTGGTAGAGGATGATTCCATGTGTCTCACTCAGGATTTCCTTGAGTTGGGGAAGTTCATATTTAACGGGTATCAGGCCTTTCTTCCTTTTTATAAAATCATCGATCATGCCGCTTCCTATCGGGCCTGGTCTGTACAAGGCAACAATGGCTATGAGGTCTTCAAACCTGTTCGGAGTCATCTTTACGAGCAGGTCTCTCATACCAGGACTTTCAAGCTGGAAGATGCCTGTTGTGTGTCCTGAACTGAGAAGTTCATAGGTCTTTTTATCTTCAAAGGAGATTTCCTTAAGTGAAAGATCCTTACCATTTTCTTTTATATACTTCAGTGCCTTGTCTATCACAGTGAGGGTCTTGAGCCCTAAGAAATCGAATTTTAAGAGACCGATTTTTTCGATCGAGTTCATATCAAACTGGGTTGTAATGGTTCCATCCACGGGATTTTTGTAAAGGGGCATAAAGGTTGTTAAAGACTCAGGAGAGATTACTACCCCGGCAGCGTGTGTTGAGGCATGCCTTGAGAGACCTTCAACCCTCATAGCAACATCAATGAGTTCCTTGATCTTCGGATTATTATCATAAAGTGCTCTTAATTGCGGCTCTGCCTTGAGCGTGTCTTCTATCTTAATATTGGGAGTATTCGGTACGAGTTTTGCAATCTTGTCCACCTCAGCATAAGGGAAATCAAGTGCCCTGCCAACGTCCCTTATTGCCGCTCTTGCAGCCAGTGTCCCGAAGGTAATGATCTGTGCAACATGGTCCTTTCCGTACTTGTCAGTAACATAGGAGATAATCTCTGATCTCCTGTCTTTGCAGAAATCCACATCAATGTCCGGCATGCTTACCCTCTCAGGGTTGAGAAAGCGTTCAAAGAGGAGATTGTATCTCACAGGATCAATATCAGTGATGCCGAGACAATAAGACACCAGGCTTCCTGCTGCTGAACCCCTTCCCGGTCCAACAGGAATCCCTTTTTGCCGTGCATGACTTATAAAGTCCCAAACTATGAGGAAGTACGATGAATAACGCACCTTTTGTATAATATTGAGTTCTTTCCTAAGCCTTTCTTTATATGCTTCCTTTGGCTCAGGACCAAATTTATGGAGAAGTCCGTCAAAGGCAAGCTTCTCGAGGAGTTCATAAGGTCTCTGTTTGTTTTCGAGTTTATAAATTGGAAGGAGGTTCAAACCCAGTTTAAACTCAAGATTACACCTCTCAGCAATAGCCCTTGTGTTCAGTACTGCCTCAGGGATATCTTTAAAGGCGTTTTTCATCTCATCGGGTGATTTGAAGTAGAAATTATCAGAATTGAAGTGGAGGCGATTTTTTTCCTTTACTGTTGTGCCAGTCTGTATGCAGAGCAGTATATCGTGAGCCTTTGCATCTTCTTTCTTCATGTAATGACAATCATTCGTGGCAACAATGCCGATTTGGAGCTCTCTTGCGAGTTCGATGAGCTTTTTGTTTACATCCACCTGTTCAGTGAGGCCATTATCCTGGATTTCGATGTAAAAATTTTCAGGACCAAATATATCTCTATATTCAAGAGCCTTCTCCCTTGCCTTATTAATCATTCCCCTCTGCAGATAATATGGCACCTCTCCTTTAAGACATGCTGAAAGCCCGATTAAGCCCTCATTGTGCTGTTTCAGGAGTTCTATGTCTATTCTCGGTTTGTAGTAGAATCCCTCAGTGTATGCCTTTGTAACAAGTGATACGAGATTTTTGTATCCTTTGTTATCTCTTGCAAGGACTACAAGGTGGAAGGATGCCTCATCTATATTTGAGGTATCCCTTTTCTCAGAACGATTCCCGGGAGCTACATAGACCTCACAGCCAATGATGGGTTTAATGCCCGCCTTGACTGCGAGCCTGTAAAACTCCACTGCACCAAAGAGGTTTCCATGGTCTGTTATCGCCACCGCAGGCATCCTGTAGGCTCCTGCCTGATGGACGAGCTCTTTTATCCTTATTGCACCATCGAGGAGGCTGTACTCTGAATGCAGATGGAGCGGGACATAATCAGAATGTGGGTTCATATTGAAATATAAACTCAATGAATGTTTTTTTCAAGTCAAAGTGACTTTTTACAAAGGAATGATTGAA
>DAITNM010000053.1:0-5450 GCA_036834585.1 Thermodesulfovibrionales bacterium
TACTTGAAATGTCCTTATTTTCTTAAGTTGTCAAATATCGTGGACATACCAATTGATGAGCCGCATATTGTAGGCATCCAGAAAACACAACTATTCAAAAATGAAGTCATAGAAAGATTGGCACGCAGAAAAGGCCTAACCCTTATCAAAGCACAAAGACCCTTGGATATTATTCTTAATAGAGGATTGATTCTGATTTCTACAAAGCTCGATACCGTATTTTATCAGACAGAGCATGTTAGCATGTTAATTCACATGTTCAAGCCTGATGTTGTGGAAACCAGTCAAACTGGAGAAATAATTAAAGTTAATGTCAAGTCTATCAAAAACACATATGATCTCAAAGAACATCACTATCTTCAATCCTTTGTTTATAAACTTGCGTTAGAAAAAGCCTTGGTAGGAGCTACTATAAAAAAATACAAGGTTGTCCCTTCTATTATCTATTGGAAAGCTGATAGTAGTCATCAACTTGAAGCCGGTAAAGACATCGAAGGCTTCAGCACTATGCTTGCAAACATATCCGAGCATGACTTGTTTTCTGAGACAGACATAAGTGATGAACAGACATTCTGTATTAATAGTCTCCAGAAAATAGGCACATTAAATCCTCAACAAGATAAGACAAAATGGTAGAAATGGGGACGGTTCTATTTTCTTTCTCTTTAATATCCTTTAACATTTCTGATTAAGGGTTATGAATTTGTGAAAATGCAAAAATCTTCTGAATGGATTATTCAGGACAAAGTACCAGAAACTGATGGTAAATAATTTGCAATCTAAAAGACGCTTCTTTACCCCATAACAGACCCTCAGGTTAGTTAAAGAATATAACAAATCCCTCTTTCTGTCAAACAAAATTAGGGACACAAACATCGGGACAACCGGCATTCAAGCATTTGCATATTATTCTGAATTATGATATTCTGATTTCATAAAATCTGAAATCAGTGGAGGTTTAAATGGAATCTGCTAAAGTATCAGTTGCAGAAATAAAATCCCGCGGCCAGTTAACCATACCGAAAAAAATAAGGGAGATAAGCCATCTTGAAGAGGGACAGGTGGTTACTATAATCCCTGTTGGAGATTCTCTTATCATCACACCAAAAAGACTTGAACTTGATGAAGCGAGAAGGCAAATAAGGAAACTACTGAAGGCATCCGGCCTTTCCCTCGATAAGCTCTTGGCGGGGCTTAAAGAAGAGAGGGAAATCCTTTACAAAGAAACCTATGGCAAAAAAAGAGGTTAAGATCTTCCTCGATTCAAATGTAATAATATCGGGTCTCTTTTCTGACAAGGGAGCACCTCGTATCATTCTTGATCTTCTCTGCCTTGACCTACCCGTTCTTGCCGGGATGACAGGGCAATACAATATTATCGAAATTGAACGGAACATCAAGAAAAAAATGCCGGAAGTACTCTCCTTGTATAAAGAGTATCTTCCTAAACTGAATCTTGAAATCATCCCTCTGCCACCATTAAAAATGATAAGGGATCTATCAGGACATATCTCTAATAAAGACGCTCCTGTCCTCGCATCAGCCATAATAGGGAAAGTGGATTTTCTTGTTACAGGAGATAAAAAGGATTTTGTGAGACCAAGCAAAAAAGGGAAATATCCTTTCAAAATCGTGACTCCTTCCGAATTCCTTGAAAAAATTCTCCCGGTAATTCTTAAAAACCTTCCTTCTTCCCCTGAGTAAAATGTAATAAAATAAACCATGAAACTTTCCTGGAGAAATTTCTGCTTCGACTTCTCTAAAAAGACCTATATAATGGGGATTCTCAATGTTACTCCTGATTCCTTTTCTGATGGAGGCTTATACTTCGATAAGTCTACAGCAGTCAAACGTGCCTTCCAGATGGTCGAAGAAGGCGCTGATATTATTGACATAGGGGGTGAATCAACAAGGCCTGGCTCGGAGCCTATCACCATTGAGGAAGAGTTAAGGCGCACAATACCTGTCATAGAGTCCCTTTCTAAAGAAACAAAAATTCCTCTTTGCATTGATACTTACAAGTCAGAAGTCGCAAAAAGGGCATTGGATGCGGGTGCATCCATGGTGAATGATATAAGCGGTTTGAGATTTGACCCTAAAATGCCGGGGGTAGTTTCCGAATATAAAGTCCCTGTGGTGATTATGCATGTAAAAGGAACTCCAAGGGATATGCAACAGAATCCTGTCTATGAGGCATTGATACCTGAGATAATGGACTATCTGAGAACCGGGATGATAATAGCAAGACAGGCAGGAATTTCAGAGGATATGATAGTAATTGATCCCGGCATTGGCTTTGGAAAAACTTTTGACCACAACCTTCAGATCATTCATAACCTGCAGGAGTTTACCTTATTGAGAAAGCCAATCCTCATCGGACCATCGAGAAAGGCATTCATAGGGAGAATCCTCGGAGATGTACCTGTTACAGAAAGGCTTGAAGGCACTGCAGCAGCCGTTGCCATTTCTATCATGAATGGAGCAAATATCATTCGTGCCCATGATGTAAAAGAGATGGTAAAAGTTGCAAAAGTTGCAGATGCGATAAAAAAAGAACAAATATACTAAAATAGACAGTTAAAGATTAACTTATAGGGGGCAAAGATGTTGGTCAAGAACTATTTCTTTACTTCAGAGTCTGTAACAGAAGGACATCCGGATAAGATAGCAGATCAGATTTCTGACGCAGTCCTGGATGCGATTATTGCTGAGGATAAGACTGGAAGAGTTGCATGCGAGACCCTCGTCACGACAGGATTAGCCTTTGTTGCCGGTGAGATAACAACAAACTGCTATGTCGAGATCTCTGATATTGTGAGAGAGACTATCCGGGGAATCGGGTATACAAGGGCAAAATACGGCTTCGATTATGAGACATGCGCCGTGATTACGTCAATTCATGAGCAGTCTTCAGACATCGCTCTGGGTGTTGATATAGGTGGTGCCGGCGATCAGGGTCTGATGTTCGGCTTTGCTTGCAATGAGACAGAAGAGCTTATGCCTATGCCGATCATTCTCGCCCATAAACTCGCTATGAAACTGGCAGAGGTCAGAAAACGGGACATCATCGGCTACTTACGACCTGATGGCAAAACACAGGTAACGGTCGAGTACAGGGATGGTAAACCAATCAGGATTGACAGCCTTGTCATTTCTGCCCAGCATAGCCCTGAAGTTACCCTTAAAGACATAACAGAAGACATTATCGAGAAGGTAATCAAGCCGACAATTCCCCCGGAGATTCTTGATGAAGAGCATGTGAAATATTATGTAAATCCGACAGGCCGTTTTGTTGTTGGAGGACCGATGGGTGACACTGGTCTTACAGGCAGAAAAATTATCGTTGATAGTTATGGTGGTGTTGGAAGCCATGGTGGCGGCTCTTTCTCCGGTAAAGACCCTACAAAAGTGGACAGGTCAGGCGCTTATATGTCGAGGTATATAGCAAAAAACATCGTTGCTTCCGGCATTGCTGACAGAGTCCAGTTGCAGATGGCTTATGCCATTGGTATGCCTGAACCGGTATCTGTTCTCGTGGATACATTTGGGACAGGCAGGATGCCTTCTGAAGATATAGTTCGAATTATCAGGAAGAATTTCGATCTTTCACCAAAAGGTATGATTGAGACTCTTGATCTCAGGAGACCTATTTTCAAAAAGACAGCAGCCTATGGTCACTTTGGAAGGAATGATCCTGATTTTACATGGGAAAAAACAGACAGAGTGGATATTTTTAGAAAAGGGGTAGGTTTATAATTAGGAAAGAGTGACTGGTTTTATTAACTCATTCCGCGTCACTTAATTACACATTACGATTGACGGAGAAGAGATGGCAAACTATGACATAAAAGATATCGATTTAGCAAAGAAAGGCAAGTTACGGATTGAGTGGGCTGCTAAGGAAATGCCCGTTCTCAAAAGTATTCAGGAACGCTTTCACAGAGAAAAACCTCTGAAAGGTTTCAGGCTCTCTGCATGCCTCCATGTTACAACAGAGACAGCCATCCTTATGGAAACGTTAAAGGCAGGAGGTGCAGCAGTCTCTCTCTGTGCATCGAATCCCTTGAGCACACAGGATGATGTTGCTGCCTCACTCGTTAAATTTTCAAAGCTCCCTGTTTTTGCAATCAGGGGAGAAGACAGGAGAAGTTATTATAGGCATATCAGTAGCGCTTTGTTGTTAAGGCCTCATATTACTATGGATGACGGTGCTGATCTCGTCTCAACGCTCCATAAAGAAAAAAAAGGACTATCGCAAGGTGTTATAGGAGGCACTGAGGAGACAACAACTGGAGTAATACGGTTAAGGGCGATGGCCGAAAAGGGATTTTTAAAATATCCGATAATAGCAGTCAATGATGCATACACAAAATATCTTTTTGATAACCGTTATGGAACAGGTCAGTCTACGATTGACGGAATCCTGAGGGCCACCAACAGGTTAATTTCAGGTTCCTATTTTGTCGTCTCAGGATATGGCTGGTGCGGCAAGGGAATAGCTATGAGAGCAAAGGGCATGGGGGCAAAGGTAATCATCACAGAGACTAACCCCTTAAGGGCTCTTGAGGCCACAATGGACGGTTTTGAGGTAATGCCGATAAAAGAGGCTTCAGAGATGGGAGATATCTTTGTAACAGCAACAGGAGATATCAATGTCATCTCAAAAGAATGTTTCTCTCTTTTGAAGGATGGTGCGATACTCTCTAATGCCGGCCATTTCAATGTAGAAATAGCGATAGAAGATCTCGAAAAAATGTCGAAAAATAAAAGAGTTATAAGGGATTCTGTCGAAGAATATACCCTGAAAAACAACAGGAAGATATACCTCCTTGCTGAAGGCAGGCTGATTAATCTCTCAGCAGCAGAGGGGCATCCTTCCGGGGTAATGGATATGAGCTTTGCAAACCAGGCACTCTGTGCTGAATATATTACAAAGAATTATAAAAACCTCGGGAAAAAGGTCTATACTGTCCCGGAAGAGATTGACAGGGAGATTGCAAGACTCAAACTTAAAGCCATGGGAATAAAAATAGATACCTTAACAAAGGAGCAGAACAGCTATCTTCATAGCTGGGAAATGGGAACATAATTATTAAAAAGGTAGTCAGTAGTTGAGGGAAAATGAAAGCTAAAGTCGTCTCCATAAATATAAGTGATAAGAAAGGCATGCGAAAAAAGCCTGTAAAGGAAGCAGAGATCATCACAGATCATGGAATTAAAGGTGATGCCCATGCTTCAAGCACATGGCACAGGCAAATTAGCCTCCTTGCCCTCGAAAGTATCAAGAAGATGCAAGACCTCGGCCTTAAGGTCAAGCCAGGCGATTTTGCAGAAAATATTACAACAGAAGGTATCGATCTTGTAACGCTTCCTATTGGTACACAGATGAAAATTGGAGATGTAGAAGCAGAAGTTAGCCAGATAGGAAAAGAATGCCATACACGATGTGC
>DAITNM010000054.1:0-5444 GCA_036834585.1 Thermodesulfovibrionales bacterium
ATCCTGGTCAGATAAAGGTTACTGTTATCAGAGAGTCACGATACGTGGAGTATGCAAAGTAAATAGGGAATAAGAAGTAGGAAATAAGAAAGAGAAGACAGTTGTATTTTCTCATTTCTCCGTTCCCATTTCTCATTTATCTTATATGAAAGTACTTTTTATTGGTGACATCGTTGGCAAGGTTGGCAGGATGACCACGAAAGCCCTGCTCCCTGCTGTTGTTGACCGGTATAAGATTGATTTTGTCATAGCTAATGGCGAGAACGCAGCAGGTGGTTTCGGGATAACGGACAAGCTTGTATCTGAAATTTTAGGGTACGGCATACATGTTATTACCACAGGAAACCATGTCTGGGATAAGAAAGAGTTTATTGCCCAGATCTCTAAAGAAGACAGGTTGCTCAGACCTTTTAACTATCCCCCCGGGGTACCTGGCTATGGAAGTATTATTTATACTCTCTCACATGGCGAAAAGGTTGCTGTCTTAAACATGTCAGGAAGGGTCTTTATGTCCAATATAGATTGTCCTTTCAGAACTGCCAAGGCAGAGGTGGAAAGATTAAGCAACACTACAAAAACGATCATTGTAGATTTTCACGGGGAAGCGACTTCTGAGAAGATTGCCTTCGGCTATTTTATTGATGGCAAGGTCAGCGCTGTTATTGGAACCCATACACATGTCCAGACTGCTGATGAAAAGATTTTAGCCGGAGGGACAGCCTATATAACTGATGTAGGAATGACGGGCCCGGAAAACTCCGTTATTGGAATAGACAAGGAACAGGTCATCGATCGGTTTTTAACAAATTTACCGGTTCGGTTTGAGACAGCCAAGGGGGAAGGCATTTTCTCTGCTGCTGTTGTTGACATCAATGAGAAGACTGGTAAGGCTACTGCAATACAGAGGCTGCAACTAAAATATCCATAACTTCTTAATCTGGAATTTTTTCTTTCCGAAACAATTTAAACCTCTTATACCCACCCTATCCTCCCCCCATCAGGTCTCTAATTTGTAGGAGCAAGAAAGGAGAAGTTTCTGAATACCGTGTGTTGAGTGATTCGATTTCTTGACAAACATACTGATCTCGGATAAATTATCTAAAATTTACAGGAGGTTACACAGATGCCGGAGGCAAAGGTAATATTTACACAGGGGTTACAGTTTGTTGGTGAAGCATCTTCAGGACATGCGATCGTTATGGATGGAGACCTTGAGGTTGGAGGAGACAATACCGGGTTACGACCGATGGAGCTGCTCCTCATAGGGTTGGGAGGATGTGCTGGAATGGACGTTGTTTCTATTTTAAGGAAGAAGAAACAGGAGTTGACAGGTCTTGAGATTATGGTAAGGGGACAAAAAGCAGAACATTTCCCCAAGAAATATACTGACATTGGTATAGAGTTTCTTATAAAAGGGAGAAACATATCTGAAGAAGCTGTAAAAAAAGCTATTGCTCTCTCCATGGACAAATACTGCTCTGTGAAAGCCACTCTCGAAGGGTCTGCAAAAATCAGCTTTACGTACAAGATAATTTTAGAATAGAGTGGTCATCCTGAGATACATTGCCACTCTGGGTTTTATAGGCTATTTGCCTTTCGCGCCAGGAACATATGGTTCCTTGGCAGCTTTTGCCCTCTATATTTTCCTTAAACCGGATACTTTTTTTCATATTCTCATGTTATGTCTTCTCATACCGATTGGAGTTATATCTTCACATTATGCTGAAAGGTCTTTCGATGTTAAGGACAGCAGGCATATCATCATCGATGAATTTTGCGGTTATCTTTTCTCAGTAATTCTCCTGCCTTTTAGTTATACCGGGGCACTCATTGCCTTTTTTTTATTCAGGTTTTTCGATATACTAAAACCGTTTCCGATAAAAAAAATAGAATCCACCCTCAGCGGCGGGAAAGGCATCATGGCAGATGATATCATGGCAGCTATTTATACAAATGTAATCCTGCAGATATGGAGGTTCATTTATTAGTATGGACCTGAGGTGTTTCATTGCAGTAGATATACCTGAACAGATAAAAAGGGGTATGGGAGATCTGATTGCATTCCTTAAGAAGCACAATGCAGATGTAAAATGGGTGGCACATGAGAACCTCCACCTTACACTGAAATTCCTCGGAAAAACCCCGGAAGATTTGTTGCCCGGGATAGGCGCATCATTGTCCAAAATTGTATTATCTTATGAAACCTTTTGTATTAAAATATACGGTGTGGGCGTATTTCCAAACAAAAAATATCCGAGGATTATATGGGTTGGCATTGAAGATACGGATTTCCTGAAGAACCTTCAGGGAGATATTGAAAGTAGAATGGCTTCATTAGGCTACCAGAAAGAGGAGAGGGAGTTTCAGCCCCATCTCACACTCGGGAGAGTGCGTTCTCAGAAGGGAATGGCACATATCATTCATGAACTTGATACCTTACAGAGTAAAGATTTTGGAAGTATTGAAGTCAATAATATAAAACTGATGCGAAGTGATCTAAAACCAACAGGGGTTCAATATTCCTGTTTACAGGAAATACCGTTAGGAAGGGGGGAGCATGAGCAGTAAAGAAAAAACAAAGGCGCTTGAGATGGCGATTTCACAGATTGAAAAGAGTTTTGGAAAAGGTGCCATTATGCGGCTCGGAGCAGAGGAAATTGCTGAGGGGATTCAGGTAATCCCTTCAGGTTCGTTGACGCTCGACATCGCTACAGGGATTGGCGGGTTCCCGAGAGGAAGGGTTATCGAAATCTTTGGTCCTGAATCTTCAGGAAAAACAACATTGGCATTAAACGTTATTGCTCAAGCACAAAAAGCCGGAGGCACTGCAGCCTTTATTGATGCAGAACATGCCCTGGATATTGCCTATGCGCAAAAACTCGGGGTAAAAATAGAAGACCTTCTTGTATCACAACCTGACACAGGAGAGCAGGCCCTTGAGATTGCAGAGGCCCTTGTCAGGAGCGGAGCTATTGATGTTGTCACCATAGATTCAGTTGCTGCACTTGTGCCCAGGGCTGAGATCGAGGGAGAAATGGGAGATTCTCTTCCCGGACTTCAGGCAAGGCTTATGAGTCAGGCCCTGAGAAAGCTCTCAGCGGCGATCGCAAAATCCCTTACCACCGTTATATTCATTAATCAGATACGGATGAAGATAGGCGTTATGTTCGGAAGTCCTGAAACTACAACGGGTGGTACAGCGCTGAAGTTTTATTCTTCCATCAGGCTTGATATCAGAAGGATTGATAATATTAAAGAAAACCAGGAGACGGTAGGTAGTCGGGTACGGGTAAAAGTAGTAAAGAATAAGGTGGCCCCTCCGTTCAAGCAGGCTGAGTTCGATATCTATTTCAACGAAGGAATTTCAAGGGTTGGAGAGATCGTAGACCTTGGTGTTGAGAAAGGCTTCATTGAAAAATCAGGGGCATGGTATAGCTATGGTGGAACACGAATCGGCCAGGGACGTGAAAATGCGAAAGATTTCTTAAAAAACAATAAGGATGTTGCAGGAGAGATCGAGAAAAAGGTCATTGAGTCCTGTAACATAAGGAGATGAGCATGGATATTATTGCACTTTTGAAAAAGGCCGCTGAAAGCAATGCCTCAGACCTCCATATCAAAGTCGGATCTCCTCCAGTACTGAGAATCGACGGAGAACTTACTCCCCTTATATCAGAGAAAAGGGTCAGCCCGGAAGATGTTTTGAAGGTTGTCTACTCTGTTTTAACGAATGAACAGAAGGATTCATTCAAAAGAGAGAAAGACATTGATTTTGCCTATGGCGTTCCCGGAGTTGGAAGGTTTCGGTGTAATGTCTTTGTACAGAGAGGGTCATTGGGAATCGTCTTCAGAGTCATCCCGACAAAGATACCAACGGTTGAGGAATTGCACCTCCCGGATGTCATTAGGAAGATAGCAATGGAACCGAGGGGGCTGATTCTTGTCACAGGAACAACCGGAAGCGGAAAAACAACTACTCTTGCTGCGATGATAGACCTTATCAATTCAAACAGAACAGCACACATCTTAACCATTGAGGATCCGATAGAGTACACCCATAGAGATAAAAGGAGCATTGTCAACCAGCGTGAGATAGGAAGTGATGCCGAGTCTTTCAGCAAAGCGTTGCGCCAGGCCCTCAGACAGGATCCTGATGTCATACTCGTCGGAGAGATGCGTGACTTCGAGACGATACAGACAGCGCTCATTGCTGCTGAAACGGGTCATCTTGTTTTAAGTACACTGCATACAACAGATGCAACCGAGACCGTTAACAGAATCATTGCCGTATTCCCTCCCTACCAGCATAAACAGGTAAGAATTCAGCTTGCATCGGTCCTGAAGGCTGTCATATCGATGAGGCTTCTGCCCAAGGCAGATGGAAACGGAAGGGTCCCTGCTATTGAGGTTCTTGTTGCTACAACGACGATAAAAGATTGTATCCTTGAACCGGAAAAAACAAAATTAATACCTGATGTTATTGCACAGGGAGCACTCCATTATAACATGCAGACCTTTGACCAATCCCTCCTCAGCCTCTTTAAAGCAGGACTCATAACCTATGAAGAGGCACTGAGGATGGCAACAAATCCTGATGACTTTGCCCTCAGGACAAAAGGTATTGAGTCAACAAGCGATCTTACCATGGGAATGGGAGATCAACCCCTGCCGCAGATCGAAAATAAGACGAAACTTGATAAGTTTAGAAGATAAGGCAAGACGGTATGCTGTAAGGCTTCTGAGTTATAGAGGGAGAAGTGTGAGAGAACTGGAGGACAGGCTCAAAAGAAAAGGGTTTTCTGATGATGTGGTTGCCTCTACAGTCTGGCATCTTCAGCATGCAGGTCTCCTTGATGATGTTGTGCTGGCCGATGCCCTGAAAAGAGAGGCTATAACAACGAAATTTATGAGTCAATATGGTGCAAAAAAATTCATGCTTGCACGTGGTATATCCAGGGAGATTGTTGATTCGATATTCAGAGATGATGAAACTGAGGATTTCAAAAATGCAAAAAGACTTGCAGATAAGAAAATGAGAATCATCGGGATCCTTCCCGCAGAGAAAATAAAGAGAAGACTCTCTCATCTCCTTCTCAGGAAGGGGTATTCCTTTGAAACCATTCAGTCCGTGTTAAAACAAATAAACGTTAAGGAGGTTTAACATGAAGAAAGTGATTTTCCTGGTTTTGATTCTGACATTACTTTTAGGGGTTGGGTGCACTAAGGCGGTACGTTACTCTGAGGATGAGATAAAAACTTTTTCCCCTGAGATGCAGGAGAATATACGAAAGGGGCAGGTTGTGCTCGGTATGAGTCCTCAGGAAGTGAGATATGCATGGGGGTCACCCGATTCCGTCAGAATCCTTGAGCCTTATGATGGAAAGCAATTGGAAGAATGGATTTATTCTACTTTGCCAGTTTACGGGACAAGGCTTCTTTTATTT
>DAITNM010000055.1:0-5440 GCA_036834585.1 Thermodesulfovibrionales bacterium
GAGGATTTATGGTGGCGGTGCAGGGATTTGAACCCCGGACACTGCGGATATGAGCCGCATGCTCTAACCAACTGAGCTACACCGCCGCGTAAACAGTGCTTAGTAAACAGTGGAAGTTATTAACAGTAACGAAGTAGAGTCAAATTATACCAAAAGATGCACTTTTAGTAAAAGAGTTCAAACCTTCGTGTCCGTATACTGATAAGCAATCCCACTGATAGGAGATTTGACAGAAGAGCGGTCCCCCCATAACTCATAAACGGCAGAGGTATTCCGACAACGGGCATAATCCCCAAGGTCATTCCAACATTAACAAAGAAATATGTTAAGAACATGAATGTTATCCCAAGTGCCAGGAATTTCCCAAAATCATCTCTTGCATTTCTTGCAGTATTGAGACCTCGTAGTATTAAGGCAGTGTAAAGGGAGATGAGAATAAAGCTTCCGAGGAATCCCCATTCTTCAGCAAATACTGCGAATATAAAATCAGTATGTTTTTCTGGTAGGAACCTGAATGGTCCTTGTGTGCCATTCAGGTAGCCTTTTCCAGAAAATTTACCTGACCCCACAGTAATCTTTGACTGGTTTATGTGATATCCTATCCCTGTTGGATCTACTCCGGGTTCCAGAAAGGCGATAAGCCTGCTTTTCTGATAATCTCTCAGTCCTTCCCAGAAGATACTGCCAAAGAATGGCAAGGATATCAGCCCTATAATTACGAGGAGTACCGTAATTTTTCTGTAGAGTCCTTTTGCGACAACCAAAGAGAAAAAGAGTATGAGGATTATTAATCCTGTTCCAAGGTCGGGTTGTTTTATGAGAAGAATAAAGGGAAGAAATACAATCAAAAAAAATAGGCGTAAAAGCGGGATTGTTTTGAGAGGACCATTCATGATACTGAGTTGATGCGATAACATAATGAGATATATGAGCTTGAAGAACTCTGAGGGCTGAAAGGTTATAGGGCCAATGCTCAGCCATCTTTGGGCACCCATTCCTATTTTGCCTACGATAAAAACGATTATGAGCAAAGCAATACCCACTGTGTAAAGGAAAAAGGAAACTCTGCTGAGCCAAACATAGTCGAAGCTGACCAGCATGAATAATGCTATAACTCCGATGAAGAGCCATAAGGATTGTTTTAAATAAAATTGTGAATTCTCACCTTCCATGAGCGGTCGTGTGGCACTGTATATTGTCATAATCCCGATCAGGGCAATAATGATAACGATAGAGAATGTTATCCAGTCAAAATTCTTAATCAGTCTGCGATCTATTCGTAACATTTTGCTGTTGATGTACAACTTTTGAATTTTTCAAATATCCTTCGATAGCTTTTTTCGCAATTGGTGCTGCAGTCGCTCCACCGTGCCCGCCGTGCTCCACAAATACTGAAAGTGATATCTCAGGGTTTTCAATAGGTGCAAAGGCAACAAACCATGCATGATCCCGGAACTTTTCTGACTGATTTTGAGAGATTCCCCTCATGGCGATAACCTGGGCTGTACCAGTCTTACCGCAAATGCTTGCCAGATTCGATTTTGCAGCCCAGCCGGTCCCCCCCGGTTCATTTACGACCCCAAAAAGTGCCCGTTTCACAATCTCGAGAGTTTCATGCCTTGCTTTTATTTTTCCTGATAGAACTGGGACGGTATCTGTAATCAATGTCGGCCTATAAAGATTTCCTCCATTGGCTACTGCACTCATCATGACCGCCATCTGTATGGGTGTGGTAGCCACATAACCCTGTCCTATTGCGGTATTAAGAGTTTCGCCCGGGTACCAGGGTTGTTTCTTATTCTCCTCTTTCCATTTTGTATTCGGGATTATTCCCCTGCGTTCATTAACAAGTTTGAAGCCTGTTTCTTTTCCTAATCCAAAGCTCGAAGCATAATCATAAATTTTATCTATTCCAAGGCGTTTACCAACCTCATAGAAATATACATCACAAGATTCTACCAATGCTCTGTGCAATGAGACCACACCATGCCCTTTTTTACGCCAGCAACCAAAGTGCCACTTGCCATAAGTCATTCCCCCTCTGCATTCCACTTTTGTATCGGGCGTAATGACACCTTCTTCAAGGGCTGCTATTGCCATAATGATTTTGAATGTTGATCCTGGTGGATACTGACTTTGGAGCGCTCTATTAAGCAGGGGTTTGTTCTTGTCCTGCGTAAGGGCAGTCCATTCTTCATACCGTACTCCTTTTGCAAAGTGGTTTGGATCAAATGAAGGTTTGCTTACGAGTCCCAATACTTCTCCCGTATCAGGTTTGATAGCAACAAGGGCACCTGGCCTTTCAGCAAATGCTTCTTCTGCTTCTTTTTGCAGATTAATGTCTAAGGTCAGCCTGGTATCTTCTCCCTTTATAGGGTTTTTCTCCTTTAATAGCCTTATCTCTCTTCCAAGGGAATCTACTTCTATGACTTTCTCACCCGGGATGCCTCTCAGGGTTTTGTCAAAGAGCATCTCAGCACCCCATTGCCCGATAAACGCATCGCGGGGTACATCCCTGAAAGAAGGATCTTTGGATTGTGAAGGGTTTATTTTTCCGAGATACCCTATGAGGTGTGATCCGATGTTCCCATAAATATATTCCCTGCTTGCTTCAGCTTCAATGATAAGACCCGGGAAATCAGATTTTCGAGCTTCAATATATGCGACCTCATTAAAAGACAAACCTTCTTTGAGTCTAATAGGGTTAATGGGGCCAAATTTTTCCCGGTTAATTTTGTAAAGTAACTCTTCTGCCGGGACATTTAAGATCTTGGAGAGCAGATGAATTTTACTCTTGTCGAATTCTCCAAAGATTATAGATGCACAAAAATACGAAGAATTTCTTACAAGGGGAAATCCGTTTCTGTCAAGGAGTATGCCCCGCGGAGCAGGGATTGAAATTACTCTGAGCCTGTTACTTTCGGACAGTTCTCTATATTTATTTCCTTGCAAAATTTGTAATTGCCATAACCTCGTGATGAGGATAAGAAACACGACAACCACAATGTATCCTATTCGGAAAATTTTTCCAGATTCCTTATCCATTAATGATACACATCCATATTTAAGATCTTACTGCCCTGTTTTTTGTATGTTCTTCGGCCTTATAAACAACCCAAAGGGAATATTGATAATGGATTGAAGAAATATTATGAAAGATGCAGCCTTTATGGTAGTTGGCATGTGGTCAAAAAAGCTTCTCGTTATGAAGACAATGGTGGTGTCAATTATGGTAAGCACCCCGATTCCAATGACACCCAAAAAAGGAGTCCACCTGAAGAAACTGCCAGACATAAAAGACGAAAAGTAACCCACCATCCCTTTGCTTAAAAGATTTGGACCAAGAAAACCACCTGAGAGGCTGTCTTCAATAAAGCCAATAATTGAACCGAGAAACATGCCTCCCAGTTCTCCTTTCGTTATGCCTGCATAGTAGACTAAGACAGTTATGAAGTTGGCAGACACATGAAATACTGATATCCTCTCCTCAATGAAGAAGGTAAAAAGGGTTATACCTATCCAGAGAATGTAAGTCATCGTTCAATAATCGCTATCTCTTCAACTTCTGCATTGTCCTCAGAGGGGGTTACCTCAATGTTCTGAAAAAGTCCCGTCCCCTTTTTATCGACCTTTGATACAAACCCGACGGGTATTCCTTGTGGGAATAAGGAATCGAGTCCAGATGTAATTACAGCCTCACCTACCTTTACTTCTTCTTCAAGGGGTATATATTTCAATTGGCACTTTCCGAGCCCTGTACCAGAAAGAATTCCCTCTCTTCTGCTTCCCTGAAGCCTTACGGCAACTGAGAGGTTCAAATCTGTAAGAAGCAGTAGAGATGAGGACGAAGTGGAAACTTCCACAATCTTTCCCACAAGGCCTTTAGGAGTTATAGCTGTCATATCTTTTGTAACTCCATCAGAGCCTCCTTTGTCAAGGATAAAAGTGTTTGACCACTGGTCTGTGCCCCTTGCGATAACGCGGGCAGTGGTAACGTATCCCTGTTCTTTTTCCTTCATCGAAAGAAGTTCTTGTAGCCTCCTATTTTCAAGCAGGACTTCCTGATACTTCTGATGTTCCTCACGTAAGCTTCTGATCTCAGCTCTTAAACGAGTGTTTTCCTCTTCCCTGATGAATATCCTTTTAAAGGGGGAGGTGACGGTATCTCTTATGGAATTTACTATGCTATGGAGATTAGTCAGTGTATTGTTCAGAAATCTCAAAGGCATAAGGGGTTCCTTTTTGCTCTGATAAGTCATCAAACCAAGGGATAGGATAATAAAGAAGAAAAGCAGGAACCTCTTATTAGGCATTACTAATTGATAGCTACTCTTCTCAGTAAATCTAAGTCATCGAGCATACTGCCGACCCCCCGAACAACAGCCGTGAGGGGATCATCTGCTACAATGACAGGAAGCCCCGTTTTTTCCCGTATCAGTGCATCAAGACCCCTGAGAAGGGCACCTCCACCAGCAAGGACGATTCCTCTGTCCACGATGTCTGCTGCGAGTTCAGGCGGAGTATTTTCAAGAATCACTTTTATCGTATCAAGTATGCTATTGACAGTCTCTACAAGGGCTTCACGGATTTCTTCTTGTGTAATGGTTAATGTTTTTGGGATCCCTGAAATAAGATCCCTTCCCTTTATTTCCATTGTCAATTGGTCGGGCCTTTTATCAGATTGGTGTAATTCTTTTCTTTCATGGACACCCGGTGAAAACTCAATGACTTCACTGTCTGCTGCAGGCTTGTACTGCCTGCTCAGAACGAGCTCATTGTCCTTTGCATAGGCGGCAGATCCTATTTCAATCTTTATCTGTTCTGCTGTCCTGTCTCCTATCATGAGGCTATATCTGCGTTTGATATAGGCGATAATATCCTCATCCATCTTATCGCCTCCTACCCGAACAGCCTTGCTGTATACAACTCCGTCGAGGGAAATAACAGCGATGTCAGTTGTGCCGCCTCCTATGTCGACAATCATGTTGCCTGACGGCTCGCCTACGGGAAGTCCCACTCCTATGGCAGCTGCCATAGGTTCTCCGACCAGGTAAACCTCTCTTGCCCCGGAGGCCTGGGCGGCATCTTTTACTGCCCGCTGCTCGACCTGCGTGATACCGGAAGGAACTCCGATAATTACTCTCGGTGATACGAAACTCCTCCTGTTATGAACCCGTTTTATAAAGTATTTAAGCATCTCCTCTGTTGCATCAAAATCGGCTATGACACCATCCTTTAAAGGTTTTATAGCGATGATATCTGCAGGTGTTTTCCCCAGCATCTTTTTAGCTTCAGCCCCAACGGCTATGAGTTTCTTATTGTCTCTTCGTATCACGACAACAGAAGGTTCGTCACATACGATGCCTTTGCCTTTGACATATACAAGGGTGTTCGCTGTCCCGAGGTCTATGGCAAGGTCATTTGAAAACCATCCAAGAAT
>DAITNM010000056.1:0-5433 GCA_036834585.1 Thermodesulfovibrionales bacterium
CCTTAATCATAATCGTAGTAAGTTGTACCATCTCTCCTATCAAAAGGAACTTCTAACTTTCCACCCCCCTCCTGTTCAAAAAAATTTTCTAACGGGATACATAAAACAATACGGTTACTATTAGTTATAAAGCTGAAATCTTCCTTTTTTCTGGACCTTTCTTTAACTACACCTGGTTAGATAGAATGCCTTACTAACTTGGGTTTATAACTATAAATAACTTTATTTCTTTTGTCAAGAGGAATTTGAGACGCCTAATACCTAAAATTATGGCTTTAGGATAAAATAATCGGCATATAAAAAAGAGCATACCGTACCTGCCATAAAAACATTCCCTCTTTATAATTTCTGTTTACTTTCCTCCTCTAAGAGATGCTATACTACTAATCCAAAAATGGCTGCGCTAAAACAAGTTCAAAGACTGTTTATTGCCTTGTTCATATTCATCATTACTACCTCCCTGTCTGTCCATGCCCAGGAGCTTCCTATTGTCAACTCTATAGAGATACAAGGGATCAAACGAATTGAGGAGACTGCGATAAAGTCAAAGATCAGTCAAAAAGTAGGAGAACCAATATCCCAGGAAAAGGTAAACGAGGATATCAAGACCATCTTTAAGATGGGTTATTTTGAAGACGCAAGGGTCGAGATTGAACCTTTTGAGGGCGGAATTAAACTGATCTACGTTCTGAAGGAAAAACCAACGATTGTAAGAATTGAATTTCAAGGCAACAAAAAGCTCGATGATGCCAAGCTAAAAGAAAAATTGACCATAACCACCGGCTCCATTGCTGATGCTGTCCTGATACAGGATAATGCCAACAAACTCAGGTCTTTTTATGAAGAAGAGGGGTACTGGCTTGCAAGCATCGTCCCCGTAATCAGGAAAGTGAAACCGGAAGAAGTCGGACTTACCTATCAAATCGCTGAAGGTCCAAAAGTAAAGATTGACAAAATAGTCATAGAGGGGAATAAAGCCCTCTCCACAAAACAGATTAAGAAAGTTATGAGCACCAGGAAATGGAGTATTTTTTCTTTCATCACTTCCTCCGGTTACTATAAAAAGGATCAGATGGATATCGATTTGGAAAAAATAAGGGATCTCTACTTTAACAATGGTTATATCAAAGTGGCTGTTGGAGAACCGAAAATTAACCTTACTGCTGATAAGAAAGAAATGGTCATAACCATACTTATTGCTGAAGGCTCACCCTATAACGTCTCTTCAGTGAAGTTCTCAGGCAATAAAATCTTCAGCGATGACGTAATAAAGGGGAAAATTACTCTGGCACCGAACAAGCCTTTCAGTAAACAGCAACTCAGAAAGGATATTTTCTCAATAGCAGAACTTTACTCAGAGAACGGATATGCTGTTGCAACAGTAACCCCGGACCTCATCCCTGATGAGAACAACAAGCTTGTAGAAGTTTTTTTAAAAATCGAGGAAGGCGATAAATACAGTATCGGGAATATAGAAATTTCGGGCAATACAAAGACAAGGGATAAAGTGATACGGAGAGAGGTAAGGCTTGATGAGGGCGATACCTTCAACAGTAAGCTCTTGAAGAGAAGTTATGAAAGGATCAACAACCTTAATTACTTTGAAACGGTAGATATCGTTCCGAAACCACAGCCTGATGAAAAACTGGTAGATCTTGATATTAAGGTAAAAGAACGACCCACAGGGTTTTTGAGTGTAGGAGGTGGATACAGTTCAGTTGACAAATTCATTGCTATGGTTGACCTGACACAGGGCAACCTGTTCGGTAAAGGACAGCTCGTAAAAATCAGGGCTGAACTCGGTGGAAGAACTACATTTTATGAACTCAACTTCAGAGATCCCTGGTTCTTGGATATGCCTATAGCATTCTCTGCAAGCGTTTACAATATTACGAAGGAATATATAGAGTATGACAAAGAAGCAACAGGATTCGGCTTCTCCTTTGGCAAGTATTTTTCAGAGTTTATAAAAGGTGATCTGAGCTATAATTTTGAGAAAGCAACTATAACAAATATTTCTGAGGATGCTTCAATCATTGTTAAAGAACAGGAAGGTACAAATACAACTAGCAGCATCACTCCTGCCCTGGTAAGAGATGTAAGAGACAATTATCTTGATCCATCAAGGGGATCAAGAAATTCTATTTACCTGACCTATGCTGGCATAGGAGGAACGAATAAATTTGTAAAGGGAGAGGTTGATTCCGCCTGGTACTTCCCGCTTGGGAAGACAACATTCATGCTCAGAGGGAGATTAGGTTACGCCACCGGGATCTTTGGTGAAGAATTGCCGCTTTATGAGAGATTTTATGTGGGAGGGATATATACCATCAGAGGATTAGGATGGGGTGAGGCAGGACCGAGAGATTCAGTGACAGGAGAACCAATAGGCGGTACCACAGAATTACTCTTCAATACAGAATACATCTTCCCCATCATCAGCGAATTGCGGTTAAAAGGCGTGGTCTTTTTTGATGCAGGAAATTCTTATGAGAATTTGGAAGATTTCGGCAAACTCAGGTATACTGCCGGAGCCGGTGTAAGGTGGATTTCCCCCATGGGACCGATAAGGATCGAATGGGGTTATAATCTTGACCCGAAACCCGACGAAAAATCAAGCAGGATCGAATTTACATTTGGAACATTTTTCTAAAAATTAAGCAAAGGAGGAACAACGTGAAAAAAGTAATGTGCCTGTTATTATTTATCTTGCTTTGTATGCCCGTTTCTTTATTGGCTGTTGATGCTTTAAAGGTAGGGTGTATAGATTTCCAGAGAGTACTAAATGAATCTGATGCTGGCAAAAAGGCAAAGGCCGATCTTGAAACGCTCGTAAAATCAAAACAGTCAACTATTGATGAAAAAGGGAAAACGATAGAAAAAATGAAGGGTGACCTGGAAAAACAGACTTCCGTTCTCTCAGCAGATGCAAAAAAGAGTAAAGAAGAGGAACTCGAAAAAATGCTCAGGGAATACCAGCGGCTTGTCCAGGACTCACAGACTGAGGTAAAGAAAAAGGAATTAGAACTCACCGATGTCATTATCAAAGGCATGCGTCAGATTGTAGAGAAATTGGGAGAAGAAGAGGGGTATACTCTCATAATTGAGAAGACAGGGGGGATGGTTCTTTACTCAAAAAAAGATATCGACCTTACAGATGTTGTCATAAAGCGGTATAACCAGTCGAAAAAATAGTGAAGCTGAGAGACATCGCATCCCTCGTGAATGGGGAGATAATCGGGGACCCTGATGTTGAAATCACAGGGATATCAGGCATAAGGAGCGCCCAGGAAGGTGACATCACTTTTCTTTCAGCAGAACGATACAGAAAATACCTCCCGGGATGCAAGGCTTCCTGTGTTCTGGTAAAGGAATCGATAGAGGCTTTACAAACAGCGCAACTAAAGGTTGCAAACCCACAGCTTGCCTTTGCAAAACTCCTCGGACACTTCTATGTAAAGCCACAAAACCCTCTGGGAGTAAGTGAAAATGCAATCGTATCTGACAAGGCAAAAATTGGAAAGAATGTCTCAATTTTTCCATTCGCATATATCTCGGACAACGTATCCGTTGGAAATGGAACAATCATTTACCCACATGTTTTTGTAGGTCACGATACTACCATTGGAGAAGACTGCGTCATATATCCGAATGTAACTCTCCGGGAGAATGTAAGAATCGGCAACCAGGTTATCGTACATTCGGGTTCTGTTATAGGATCAGATGGTTTTGGTTATGTGTTTGAGGAAGGAAAGCATCATAAAATCCCTCAGGTGGGAGGTGTCATCATTGAGGATGACGTTGAGATAGGTTCAAATGTCTCTGTTGATAGGGCAACAACAGGAAACACCATAATAGGTTCCGGCACAAAAATAGATAATCTTGTCCAGATAGCTCACAATGTTATGGTAGGTAAGAACTCCATCATTGTTGCCCAAGTTGGAATCGGCGGCAGTACAGAGATAGGTGATTATGTCACGTTGGCAGGTCAGGTCGGAATCGCTGACCATATCATGATAGAGTCAGGAACAATGATCGGAGCCCAGTCAGGCGTAATGGGTAATATTGCAAAAGGAATTTATACCGGCTCACCAGTTATGCCACATAGAGACTGGTTAAAAACACAGGCTATAATCACCAAATTACCAGAGCTTTATAAAAAGATACGGGAACTTGAAGGAAAAATAAAAGAGCTTGAAGGGAGGGATCAACCGGCATGATGGACATAAAGGAGATACAGAAATTTTTGCCTCACAGGTATCCTTTTCTCCTGGTAGATAGAATTATTGAGATAGAGCCAGGGACAAAAGCCATTGGAATAAAAAATGTGACAGTGAATGAAGAATTTTTCCAGGGACATTTTCCCGGACAGCCGATAATGCCTGGGGTTTTGATCATTGAAGCAATGGCACAGGTGGGAGGTATACTTGCTTTCAGCTCAGGAGCAAACATGGGCAAAGCCGTTTATTTTATGAGTATAGAGAAGGCAAAATTCAGAAAACCAGTTGTGCCGGGAGACCAGTTGAGGTTGGAGATACAAGTTTTACAACAGAGAGGAAATGTATGGAAATTCTCGGGAAATGCTAACGTTGAGGGCAAGGTGGCAGCAGAGGCTGAATTTACTGCCATGGTCACCGATAAGGAGATATAAATATTTATGAAAAGCGAGAGCCACCCTACTGCAATTGTGGATTCCAAAGCAGAAATAGATGAAGGAGTCATTATCGGGGCTTACTGCATTATTGGTGAAGGAGTCTGTATTAAGAGAGGTTCAAAGTTAATTTCAAATGTAGTCATTGAAGGAAATACAGAGATAGGTGAAAACTGCACTATATATCCCTTTACGAGCATCGGTCTCCCACCCCAGGACCTCAAATATAAAGGTGAAAAGACAGGATTAACCATAGGTAACAACAATATCATTCGGGAGTATATAACAATCCATAGAGCGTCTGTTGGCGGCGATGGCTTAACAACTATTGGTGATAACAATTTTCTTATGGCTTATGTCCATATCGCTCACGACTGCAAAATAGGCAGTCACATTATCATGGCAAATGCCGCAACCCTTGGAGGCCATGTGGTAATTGAAGATTATGCCGTTGTGGGTGGACTGACTGCAATACATCAGTTCACAAGGATTGGCGCTTATGCAATGGTCGGAGGATTCAGTGGCGTGGGGCAGGATATACCACCTTATATGATTGCATCTGGTGCAAGGGCCAAGCTTTTCGGACTTAATACCATCGGGTTAAAGCGGCATGGTTTCTCTGACACGGCAATAAATGAACTCAAAAAGGCATATAAGATCCTCTTCAGAGAGAAGAGGACATTAACAGATGCAATTAAAAAGATACAGGAAGACCTCCCGTATACCGATGAAATAAAACACCTCATAGAGTTCATACAGAAAAACAAGAGAGGTATCTGCAG
>DAITNM010000057.1:0-5362 GCA_036834585.1 Thermodesulfovibrionales bacterium
AGCCTCGCAGTCCCGATCTTATCGGGGCGAGAATGAGCGAAAATACTATGTCCTGACTGTATGTCATAGTTTAAAAATAATTTAAGTTAAATAAATTTTTGAACAATGTCTGCATTATTCGGGTTAAAGCGATTTTGTAGGTTATATTATATCTTAGATAAATTTTATTTCAACCTAATTTCGTTTATGAAAATATAAGTGCTTGACTTAAGGCCTTATGTTTGTTTTGCTATTTGGTGCATCACCGATGATCAACATTTTGGGTCCGTCTTTCAAAATGTGAAATTTTCCGTCGTCAACAAAAGGTGATATTACCCATTCAAAAAGAATCTTTGCATCCTCGAGTACCGGATTTTTGGGATAACCATAATATTTTTTCTGCATCTCCTCGTCATAAAGTCCTATGCAACCGTGAGATGCAGGATAGCCTGGCAGGTCACGCCCGTGAATCCAGTATGAAACTCCCTTTTTGGTCGTATAAAACCTCAGGCCGTAATTCATAGGATATGGTATTTCCGTTTTCTCAATAAAATACATTGAAGATTTATGTTTGCTGTTAAAAGCAGTAATTCTAAATTCTCCATTAGGAGTTTCATGTCCCTTTTCTCCTGTGGCAATAGGAGCAGAAAATACCAGATGGCCATATTCATAAGCTCCAAGAAACTGTTCTGAGAGGTTCACGACAATGAATTTTGGTTCAGACTCTGAAGGTTGATAATACTGCGGCATCGGAGTAAAGTCTTTGATGTCATCGAGCCTTTTAGGGACTTTTATGGAAATTCCGGGATAGACATGTCTTCTATCTACCCTGTTAAATCGAACGACATCTTTCCATTTATCACTGAACAGACCCTCCAGTGTTTCGCCTTCACGAAGGCGTCTGCATTCCCACTCTATTTGGGTATCGCTGGGATGATTAGTTTTGCAGAGAGAAGGTACTGTTTTGGCCTCTGAGAAAGAAGAGGTAAGGAATAGAATGAAGAGAATTAAAAGTCTTTTCATGGTAGATGAAATTATAACTTTTCGAAAAATGTATTTTGTAGTGGAATTCTAAGCAGGCAAGCATCTCCAAATCCGTGATGGCAGGATATATATCTGAGCGGTTTCTTCCTCTAAGCAGTTTCAGGTTCTCACATTCTAATGACCTTTGCTATAATTTCCCATGGAAATTCTCCCAGAATTAGAATGGGAAGGGCTTCTTGATAAACTCAAACAACAAAGAGGGACCGCCATTTTAATCGGTGCAACTGATTCAGGTAAATCTACCCTTACAAAATATTTAGTAGAAAAACTGATAAGAGAAAATATAAAGGTTTCTGTAGTCGATGCTGATATTGGTCAGTCAACTCTTGGTCTCCCCGGGACAATAAGTATGAGAGTTTTTTCCAATGAAAAGGATATTGAAAATTTCAGATTTGAAAGAATGTTCTTTGTAGGATCTACAAATCCTGCAAAGAGGATTTCCATGGTAATAGATGGTTCAAAAAGGATGGTTGATTTTTGCAAGGAGAAATCCGAGATCATCATTGTTGATACGACAGGTCTTATTTCAGGAGAAATAGGAAGGGCACTGAAGATTGGAAAAATCAGGGCTATAAAACCTGAACACATCATAGCAGTTCAGAGGAATGATGAACTGGAGCATATTCTCGATCTCATTGAGGGCATTTCTATCCATCGCATAAGGACATCGAGCCTGGCAAAGGGCAGGGACAGAGAAAACCGTGCACATTACAGAAAAAAGAAATTTCTTGATTATTTTGATATAAAAGAGATCTCTGAATTTTTGTTAAATCAAAATGATGTAAAATTCTTTTACAATAGCAAACCGTTCAATCTAAGAGAAGGAGACTTCAAGAAGGGGACAATAATAGGCTTGAATCATAATGCTGATACAATGGGTTTAGGGGCAGTTGTTGAGATTATTGATGACTCTGTTATTTTTAAATCACCAATAAAATCCCTAAAAGGAATCAACAGGGTTTTATTCGGTGATATGGAAATCTGATGATTTATTTTCAACTTTAAACTTTGAACTTTCAACGTTGAACTTACTTGGGTATCCACACCTTCCCCTTGTCAATAATATGCTCAATTTCCCATCCTCTCTTACGCAGCTCCCTCGCAATCCATTTTCTGTGGCATTTCCAGGGAAATCTCTCTGCACATATAATTACGGATTTTTTCTTAACAGCAAGAGACTCAAGGAGATCAATCCCCTTTCTGAAGTCATCAGTAAGAGTATAAGCAATATATCCCCCTTTTCTGAAGCCGCCGAGTTCTGTCCCAAGGAAATGGTATTCGAGTCCCTCCTGGCTTAAGAGGGCTTCGAGGTTTTCCCTTCTGAATATTGGAATTTTGCCTTTTGGGAAACGTCGTACATCAATCAGGGTTTGGATATTGTAAGCGAGGAGAATTTCTATGAAATCTTCCTCTGTTCTCCTGTCAGTGCCGAGGGTATATATCCTTTTCATCTCTGCGTGAATCATATCATTTTATTTGTGCTGAGTGGTGAGAGGGCTTTATTCGTTTTTTTAAAATTTGTCATTGAATGTGACCTGTAACACATTTTTTCCTTGACAAATTGAATACTTTAAATAAAAAATACTGCGTATGTTTAAATCCTGGCTATCAATTATACAGTTCATTATTATATTGCTTGCTTTACCTGTTTATGCATCCGAGGTCAATCCGGATAATCCCGTTGGGGAAATTGAGCAAACAAGAATTTCTTCATTAGTTGGGGAAATTGAGCAAACAAGGATATCTTCATTATCTGAACGAAAAATAGACACCCCTAAAATAGTATCAGATTATAATTCCAATGAGCTCGCTGTAAAAGCTGTTGACAAACATATCAATCTCTTTACTGAAAGGATAAGGGAGAAGTTCTCACTCTGGCTTAGCAGATCCGGCAAATATATTGAATTGATGAAAGAGATATTGAAAGAAGAGCACATTCCTGAAGAAATTGTCTTTATCCCTCTCATTGAGAGTGGCTTCAGCCCTTATGCCTGCTCTCCTGCACGCGCAGTTGGATACTGGCAGTTTATCGCATCTACTGCAAAGAGATACGGACTGAAGATCGACTGGTGGATGGATGAGAGAAGGGACCCTGTAAAATCTACAGTGGCTGCAGCAAATTATTTTAAAGATCTCTATGGGATGTTTGGTTCATGGAATCTTGCAATGGCAGCTTATAATGCTGGAGAGGGTAAGATTCTCAAGGCATTAAAAAGGACAAACACTGATGATTACTGGTCGCTACTTGATACGAAGCACATAAGGAGAGAAACAAAAGATTATGTCCCCAAGTTTATCGCAGCCAGTATGATAGCAAACAATCCACAGGACTTCGGATTCGAAGGCATCGAATATAATCCGCCTCTCGATTATGATGAGGTTACAGTTAATTCTCCTGTTGACCTTGAGGTCGTAGCAGACTGTGCTGAAACAGACCTGGAAGCCATAAAAGAGTTAAACCCTGAACTAAGAAGGTGGTGCACGCCTCCTGATGTTTCTAAATATACATTGAGAATACCTGCAGGCACAAAAGGTATCTTTTTACAGAATTTATCGCTGATTCCAAAAGAAGAACGTTTCTCAAATGAGATATACAAGGTTAAAAAGGGTGACACCTTTAAGAAGATCTCGAAAAAGACAGGTATTCCTGTCCAGATAATCCTTGATATGAATTCCCTGGAAAAGATAATTCCCCTCAAATCAGGGATGGAGATTTATATTCCTCCTAAGGGGAAATTCGTATTAGACACCTATGATAAGGCATCTATAAAAAAGGCCTCTTTTAAACAGAAGAAGAAATCCTTTACTAAAAAGAGAAGATCAAGAACAGGAGTAAAAAAGGTTTCAGTAAAATACAGGAAGAAAAATCTGAGGCCTTCCTCAAAGAGGACTTAGCCCTTTTTCTTTTCAGATAACTTTGCCTCTGCTTCAGCCTTGAATGGTGAATTCGGAAATTTTTCAGTAAGTTCTTTATATTTTTTCTTTGCCTCTTCGGTCCGTCCATCTTTTTCGAGCAGCTTTGCGTATTCTATGAGTGCAAAATCTTTATAAATATCTCCTTTGAGATTATAAAGTGTTTCGAGTGATTTCATTGCTTCTTTTGTATCCCCTTTCTTTACATAGGCTATTGACATCTTCTCATATACAAGGGGAATAAGCCTCTCTTCTGCCGAGTATCTCTGTGTAAAATCTTTGAGTGTCTTCAGTGCTTCATCATATCTACCAAGCTCATAATAGCAGTCCGCAATATAGAAAAGCACTGTTGGTGATTTCTTTGTGTCATAGGACCTTTTAAATAAATCCAGAGCCTTGTTGTATTGATCTACTCTGGTTACAGGCTGTTTTTGATAGAGATTGTAATAACTTTTGTATGCCTCGTACGCTAATGTCTCTGCCTTTTTACGCGAGTAATAATCATAAAACAGAAAGCCTGAAACAGCTATAATTACGGCAAGGACAAGAGCTCCATATCGCAATACGGACTTCTGGCGCTGTTTTATGGTTTCCTTCAGAGTGGAAAGCCGGTCTTTAACCTCTGCCTCGGTATTAGCAGCTTTCTTCGTTATTTTCTTTTTAATCGCCTTTGGCATTAGTCTTTCTTTAGGGCTTTTTCTACAAGCGTTCTGGAATTTTCGAATATCAGGTCAATACGATTTCCTTCTATTCCTGAGGCATAGAGTATCCTGACTGCCATTTCTTTTGTTATTAAGTCTGACGGACTGTGGGCATCTGTATTTATGCATAAGGGAACTCCGAATTTCATAGCCTCTTTTGCAACATATCCATTTGACAGAGAATGCCCTCTCCTTGAGGTTATCTCAAGCGTGACGCCTTTATCTTTTGCAAAGAGAAGGTCTTCTGTAGAGATGATGCCCGGATGTGCGAGGATATCAGCACGGGCTTCAATAGCTGCCTTATTTGTACCTGGAGCAACAGGCTCTGTAATAGTTTCTCCATGCACAACCACTATTTTTGCGCCTAAATGCCTTGCCTCCTTGACAAGCTCGGAGATCATCTGGGGCGGGACATGGGTGATCTCAGCTCCGGGAATAACTTCTATTGAAATGTAGCTTTTAATTTTTTTTACTGCACTCACAATTCTTGGAATTACCAAATCAATGTTCGATGAATCTACATGGTCTGTGATTGCTATAGCCTTATAACCAATTGTCTCAGCCCTCCTGATTAATTCATATGGAAGGAGTTCTCCATCACTGAAGAGACTATGTGTATGAAGGTCTATCATTAATCTTCCTTTTCTTCAAGAAATATCTGAGCAATAATCACACAAGCACAGTAATTCTAACAGAATTTCTTTTTAAAATCATCTGAAAATATT
>DAITNM010000058.1:0-5308 GCA_036834585.1 Thermodesulfovibrionales bacterium
ATGCCATGGATTCCGGTTTCTTATCCTTTCAAGTAATTTCTTTGCCCAGATAAATTCTGTTGCAAGAATTGCAAGGCCTGCTGGAATTACTAATATTGCTGGACCTGGCAAAGCAATCATAGCCAGACCCGTAATGAGAATGGTAAACCCGATGACGATCTTTATGATTCGCTTTGCTTGCTGGAGTGTCTTGATCATATTGTTCAAGTCAAAAACCTCAAAATCGTTTAATTTAATTTCTCACCTGTAAGAATCTTCAGAATCTCATTATATCTTGCTGCCGTTTTTTCTACAATCTCATCAGGCAGCACAGGGCCTGGATATGTTTGATTCCAGTCAAGTGTGAGCAAGTAGTCCCTAACGATCTGTTTATCAAAACTGTCCTGACCTTTGCCGGGGGTATAATCCTTTATTGACCAAAAACGGGATGAATCTGGCGTTAAAAGCTCATCAATCAGCATAAGTTCACCCTCATACAGTCCAAACTCAAATTTTGTATCAGCTATTATGATTCCTTTTTTCTCAGCTATCTCCCGCGCCTTTGAATAGACCCTGATGCTCACATTCCTGAGCCTTTCTGCCATATTCCTCCCTACCAAATCTGCTACTTTGTCAAAGGAGATATTGATATCATGTCCTTCTTCTGCCTTAGTACTCGGAGTGAATATTGGCTCATTGAGCTTTGATGATTCAACAAGTCCTCCTATAAGACTTATGCCACAAACAGTCCCTCCATTTTTATATTCCTTCCATCCCGATCCAGAAAGGTAGCCCCTTACAACACATTCGACAGGAACTGGACTCGTCTTTTTAACAAGCATGCTTCTCCCTTCAAGGATATCACCATAGGCACGAAGTCTTTCAGGAAAATCTTTTACATTTGTAAATATGACATGATTCTGAATAATACCCTCCATCTGTTTAAACCAGAAAACAGATATCTTGGTAAGCACCCTTCCCTTTCCCGGGATCCCGTTAGGTAGAATAACGTCAAAGGCTGAAATCCGATCGGTAGCTACAAGAAGCAAGTATTCTCCAAGGTCATAGATGTCTCTTACCTTACCACGCTTCAGGAGAGGAATATCAGGAAACTCAGTCTTTAGAATGATTTCATTCATAAATAAGAGCAGGAAACTACTTACTACTTACTACTTACTACTTACTACTTACTTTTTATTTATATGCTCAGGACTTCTTGCTCGTCTTAGCAAAAAAGAGTGTAAGCTTCTTCAGGGTATTATCACTCTGACAGTGAGGACAAATGATCTTTGGTTTTGCCTCAAATTCCTTGATCGAAATGAAAACAGTAAATTCCTTTTTACACTCATTGCATAAATACTCGTATGCCGGCATAATGACCTCCCCCTCCCAAGATTACCCAGTTCATAGAACTATAGGGTTTATAGAGTTTATAACACAGTAAACTAAGTGAACTCAAGAAACCGCGTTAACCAGTTATCCCCTTCAAATCCCTTTCATATACTGACCCGTAAACAGTTATGGAAAAACCTTCTCTTTTTAACAGCCCTTCGGCAAGGTCCTTAATCTGGCTGAGCTTTATTGAATCGATTTCCTTCATTACCTCTTTTGGGGAGTAATACCTTCCATAGTAGATCTCCTGGCGTGCGATATTATTCATGCGGCTACCTGTTGATTCAAGTCCAAGAACTATATTGCCCTTTAGATGGTTTTTTGCACGCTCAAGTTCTACCTCAGTAAGAGTATCCTTCAAATTATTTGTCTCTTCAAGTATCAACTCAACAAGTTCCCGAACACGTTTTCTTCCCACACCTGCATAAATACCCCATATACCTGTATCAAAATAGCATGAAACAAAAGAATATATTGAATATGTGAGCCCACGTTTTTCTCTTATCTCCTGAAAAAGCCGTGAGCTAACACCAGCACCCAAAATGGTATTCAGGACAGAAAGGCTGTAACGTTCTTCACTCGCCTGTGGAATACCTTCAACTCCCATGCATACGTGAGCTTCAGAAAGTTCTTTATGGAATACCTCAACCCTGCTATTAAAAAGAGGATGTGTGTCTTTCTCTGGCTCGGAACCCCTCCTGAGGCTACCCAAATTTTTGTTCAATATGACAAGAAGTGATTCAGGTTCAAAATTCCCGGCACAAGCTATGATTACATCCTTTATTCCATAATATTTTTTTATATGTGAGATGAGGTCATCTCTTGTAAAGGATTTTACAGTCTCTCTCCTGCCAAGAACTGATTGCCCAAGACCTGTATCACCCCAGATTGTCTGATTGAACAGGTCATGAACATAGTCATCAGGCGTATCTTCAACCATTTTTATTTCTTCTTTAATGATCCTCTTTTCCTTCTCAATATCTTCTTCAGGAAATGTCGAGTGTAGAAAAATATCTGAGAGCAGTTCGACACCCTTTTCAATATATTCATCGAGGATCTTTACATAGAATGTGGTGTTTTCCTTTGATGTGAATGCATTGAGTTCTCCTCCGAGAGAATCAATCTCAATGGCGATATCCTTTGCGGTTCGTTTATGTGTCCCTTTAAAAAACATGTGTTCAAGGAAGTGGGATATGCCATTTTCATCAAGGGCTTCATTCCTCGAGCCAACCTTTACCCAGATGCCAATGGCAACGGAGCGCATATTCTTCAGGGGTTCCATAACAACAGGTATCCCATTCGACAGGTATTCTTTTTTGAACATGATTAGTCCTTAAGAATTAAGTTGACAGAAAGGGTTTAAAGATGATCTCTGCCGGTTCCCTTTACCGGCTTTGTTCCCTCAACGCCTCTTTTCTGGATAGACGTATCCTCCCGAACTTATCTATCTCAATAACCTTCACAAGAACCTCATCCTCTTCTTTTATCTCGTCTGTTACTTTTGATATCCTCTTATCTGATATCTGTGATATATGAAGCAGACCCTCGGTTCCGGGGAAGATCTCGACAAATGCCCCAAAATCCACAACCCTTTTTACCTTTCCAAGATATATCTTGCCGAGTTCTGCTTCTGCAGTAATACTGGTTATTATATCCATAGCCTTTTTTGCAGATTCCCCATCAGGAGAGGCTATGTTGATAAGTCCGCTGTCGTCTATATCTATCTTTACCCCTGTCTGTTCTATGATTCCCCGGATAACCTTCCCGCCCGTGCCTATGACGTCTCGAATCTTATCCTGTTTAACCTGCATGGTGTAAATTCTCGGGGCATACGGTGCAAGGTTTTCCCGTGGTTCAGCAATTGTTTCACGCATCTTGTTAAGGATAAAGAGTCTTCCCTGTCGAGCCTGTTCGAGCGCCTTTTCAAACACCTCATGCGGTATACCGCCTATCTTTGTATCCAACTGGAATGCTGTTACCCCTTTCTCTGTTCCGGTTACCTTGAAGTCCATATCTCCAAGGTGGTCCTCAAGACCGAGGATATCAGTAAGAATAACAATCTTGTCTCCTTCTTTCATCAAACCCATTGCAATGCCAGCAACATGGGCCTTGACCGGGACACCTGCATCCATCAAAGCAAGGGAACCACCGCATACCGTTGCCATGGAAGATGAACCATTCGATTCTAAAATATCTGATACTATTCTAATGGTATAGGGAAATTCTGACTTTGTAGGTATTACTGCTTTCAGCGCCCGTTCCGCAAGCATACCATGACCTATCTCACGCCTGCCCGGTGAACGCAAAGGTTTCACCTCACCAACACTGAAAGGTGGAAAATTATAGTGGAGCATAAAGGTCTTTGTAGAATCGCCTTCAAGGGCATTAATCTTCTGCTCGTCCTCTGCAGTACCAAGAGTCACAACAGTAAGACACTGGGTCTCTCCCCTGACAAATAGAGCCGACCCATGTGTCCTCGGAAGTATACCGGCTTCACAGTGAATCTTCCTTATATCTTCAGGCCGTCTTCCATCAACCCTGATATTGTCATTGATGATCATGCCCCTCACAAGTTCTTCCTCTATTCCATTGAACACAGAGATTATTTCCGTAGAAATATCAACCTCTCCTGTGTTTAATTTTTCGATTGTCTCTTTAAGTATCTCGTCAAGCACATTCTGCCTTCTCAATTTATCAGGAATAGTGATTGCACTCTTAATCTTCTCTGTGGAGATATCAGTAACAGTTTTTTTAAGTTCTTCGCTCACAACAAGAGGTATTACAAGTCTTTTTTCTTTCGCAACCATCGCCTGTAATTCTTTTTGAAAAGCACAGAGGCGTTTTATCTCCTGGTGTGCCATCCTTATAGCCTCAAGAAGGTCTGCCTCTGTTATTTCCTGGCTTTCACCCTCTACCATCACAACAGCATCTTCAGTGCCAGCAACAATCAGATCCAGGTCACACTCCTCAACCTCTCTCAGGTCAGGGTTTATCACAAAAGAGCCTGCTATCCTGCCTATTCTTACTGCGCCAACAGGACCACTTATAGGAACGTCAGAAATTGTGAAGGCAGCAGACATACTTATGATTCCGAGGATATCAGCGATATTTTCATCACCGTATGAAAGAACATTGACAATGCCCTGGGTTTCGCAGAAAAAACCCTTTGGCAAAAGCGGTCTTATAGGTCTATCGATAAGGCGTGAAGTAAGGATTTCTTTTTCTGAAAGTCTTCCTTCCCTTTTGAAGAAACCGCCTGGTATCTTTCCTGCTGAGTATGCCTTTTCCACATAATCTATTGTCAGCGGGGAAAAATCCAAACCCTTCCTTGGTATTTTGTCAGATACGACAGTGGCAAGAACGACAGTGTCACCACATTGAGCAATTACTGCGCCGTCTGCCTGTTTTGCAATCTTGCCTGTTTCAAGAATAAATACTTTTCCCCGGACATCAGTCTCGACTTTATTCATTATTCACTATTTCCTTAGCCCAAGACGTCCGATCACAGTCTCGTAACGTCCCTTGCCTATCTTCCTGAGATAATCGAGTAACTTTCTTCTCTGACTGATGAGTTTCAAAAGACCCCTCCTTGAATGGTGGTCATTTTTGTGGGACTTGAAGTGTTCACTGAGGTAGTTTATTCTCTCCGTCAGTAAAGCTATCTGTACCTCGGGAGACCCCGTATCAGTATCATGGAGCTTGTAGCTGCTGATTATTGTTTGTTTCTGTTCTTTCTCAAAAGACATTCAACACCACCTCAAAATTCATTTTTAAAAATAACACATTCTCCTTTAATAAGTAAACCCTACGGAAAGTAAACCCTACGGACTTACACGAATAAGGATTCCAAATCTAACTTACACCGTTGACCTGGTTAAATCTTTTTTCATCTTCTCTTTCAATGCTGCCTGGGCACCTGCAAGTCTTGCTATAGAAA
>DAITNM010000059.1:0-5262 GCA_036834585.1 Thermodesulfovibrionales bacterium
GATGAAGATGGAACTGATGATTTCATGCCTCTCCTTGACTGTGTAGCAGATATGCAGGTTGTTTACCGCTTTGATAGTAACGATGACGGACTGATCGACAATAACACCGACAATTTAGCCACTCTCACCGACACAAATGGGAATGGCATAATTGAAGCTCAAGAAATACGGGAACAAGTAAGGGAGGTCAGGATATATATCCTCGCCCATGAGGGTCAGAGAGATCCAAATTATACATACCCAAACAACTCAATAACAGTAGGAGAATTTGGGTTAGGAAATAATTTTGATCTTACCGGCATCGCCAATTATCAAAATTACCGGTGGAAAATATATACCATAGTTGTAAATCCAAATAACCTGAGGTCAACATGAAACTCTTAAGAAATGAAAAAGGCATTACACTCGTAATTGTTCTGATCCTTTCACTCGTTGCACTTTCTATTATCTCAAGTCTGATATTCATGATAACAACAGGGACTCAGCTTTCAGGACTTCAAAAGAGATACAAGACATCCCTTGAAGCTGGGATGGGAGGTGCAGATGTAACCTATCAGGTTATATCTGCAAAAGGAGATCCAAGCATCCCGGGTCTGTCTAATTTTGATATACCTGCAGAAAATGTCGGTGGTGTTAACTGTCTCAGTTTTAAACTCAATAACTCTACAAGCGCTTGGAATGCAGCTTGTGACAATACGTTAACTATCAATCCGGGAAATGTAAACACTTATGATGTGACCTTCGAAATCGGAATAAATCCAACATGGGATATTTATACAAAGATTGTTGACACTGTCGAAGGCAATTCAGGTGCAGATTTGGGCCTCGTAAAGACAGGCGTAGTATCCGCAGGCACCGGTGAAGTGCCTGTAATAAGCATGCCATATCTTTACACAATTGAGGCATATTCAGAAAACCAGAATGACCCTTCTGAAAGGGCACAACTCTCGATCCTTTATCAGTACTGATTATTTTTATCCAATATTTATCGTTATAAGATTACTAAAGTCCTGCTTTTTCAGTATTCAGATAAAAAATTAGATCTACCAAGAAGCTAAATCCCTAAAAACAAAGCAAGATTGTAGGTTATTATTCCGCTGACAAAGAAGACAAGAAGCATTATGATGATTGAGAAGAGAAACCACTTCCAGCTTCCCATTTCCTGCCTCATCACAACCACTGTTGCCGCACATGGGATAAAGAGCATCATTACGACCAAGAATGAGAGAGCCGATGCATGACTCATAACCCCTGGAAGGACGTTCCTCAGCCCCTCTCCTCCAACCTCATAAACAATGCCGAGAGTTGCTATCGAGTTCTCCTTAGCAATAAAACTTGACAGCAAGGCAAGCATCATCTTCCAATCCAATCCCATGGGAGCCCCCAGGGGCTCAACGAGACGGCCTAACCACCCAAGGATACTATCCTCAATTCTCCTGCCGGGAAAGTTAGACATAAACCATAGTAATATTGAGAAGCCGAGAATAACCGTCCCAGCACGTTTCACAAAGGCCGTTGTCCTCTTCCATACTGTAATCCCTATCGTCTTCAGATTTGGCTTGTGATAGAGAGGAAGTTCCATTATGAATGGTGTAGGTTCTCCTTTTAAGAAAAATCTGCTCACGATAATTCCGACAACCCCAAGGGCAAGAATATTCGTAGCGACAATAGGCCAAGAAAAAATAGTTGCCCTTTCTCCAAAAACTGCAGATGCAACAAATGTTAAGACAGCCAGTCTGGCAGTACATGGAACAAAAGGTATCAGGAGGATTGTCAGAAGTCTTGCCCTCCTTGATTCAATTATCCTTGCTCCAAGGACAGCCGGGACATTGCAGCCGAAACCGAGAAACATGGGCAGAAAGCTCTTTCCATGAAGTCCAATTATATGCATAAACCTATCCATTACAAACGCAGCCCTTGCCATGTATCCAACATCCTCAAGTAATACCATCAAAGCAAAGAAAATAATGAGTATTGGAAGAAATGTAAGAACAGTTCCTGCTCCTGCTATTACACCATCTATAAGCATTCCGGAAATCCATGCTGGAGTTCCATAGAGCGCTGGCTCTATCCACTTTGCAAATGAGCTTATCAGTTTTTCAATCTCCCCCTGTAAGGGAGCTCCAATCTTATAGGTTAGAAAAAAGATGAGGGCGAGTACTCCCAGAAGAATTGGTATTCCGAGTATCGGGCGGGTAAGCACCTGATCTATACGATCTGTCAGAAGGATCTGTCCTTTTCTAAAATGAGAGATGGATGCGCGAGTCATATCCTTTATCCAGTTGTATTTACCTCTGACTACAGCAAGGAGAGAATCTTCATGTTCCATAAGAATCCTTTGGATTTCATTCCATTTATCCAGAGGCAGAATTCCTTCCATCATCTTTGAGATGTCCGGATCTCCCTCCATTAGTTTTGTGACAATCCATTGTGTTTTATAAGGGGTAGAGATATGTTCTCCAACAAGTTCCATTAGCCTCATGAAAATGGCTTTGTGATCCTCTGAGACTTCTGGGATTGTGGGATTGTATTCCATCTTACCATTGGTTAAGGATATTATCTCTGAGACGAGTTCCTTGATTCCTTCATTCTTCGTGGCAACCATTGGTATCACAGGAATCCTGAGTGACTTCCTAAGAGCATCTGTATCAATATGAATTCCTTGTCCCTCGGCTACATCTACCATATTCACGCCAACTATGACCGGGGGGCCGAGGAGAAGCAACTCAGAAAGGAGGTACAGGTTTTTTTCAAGAGATGCTGCGCTGGCTATGAGAACGATAACATCAGGGCAGTCATTTATTATAAAATCTCTTGCTACTTTCTCCTCTTCAGAGAAGGCTGTAAGCATATATGTTCCCGGAAGGTCCACTAACCTCATTTCCACATTGTCTGAAACATGGATGCCTTCCTTCTTTTCAACTGTTTTACCTGGCCAGTTGCCAACGTGCTGGGATAGTCCAGTTAGAATGTTAAAGACCGTGGATTTCCCTACATTTGGTTGCCCTGCGAAAGCAATGAGGAGTTTCTTCTTAGCTTTCATAAACTATTTTTCTTCCGCTGAAGTCTTTTGGTCTCTCACTATCAATATTTTGCAGGCCTGTCCCTTTCCTATAGCCACTCTTGTATTGCTGGCTAGTACTATTACAGGTCCCCAGCTATTCCGAAGAACCTTGATTTTTGTACCGGGTACTAGTCCCATCGCAGCAAGCCTATTAGTCATGCCACGTTTCCCTGACATAGAATGAACTGTCCCTTCTTCACCCTCCCGAAGAGACGAAAGGAGAAGTAAATTTTTGTTTAAACCTCTATCTTTTTCCTTTAATTCTTTCTTCTCTGACATTTTCTACAATTTCCCCTTATTTCGAGACTATGACTTACTCCTTTGAAATGAAGCTTTCTGCAGAGTTCTTCTTGAATCTTTTCAAGGTCTTCTGAGTAAAACTCTATCATTTCTCCGCATGATGCGCAGAGCATATGATCGTGATGTTCATGGCCAAATGTATATTCATACAGGGTACCCTGCTCCGTCTTCCTTACCCTCTCCACCAAACCGCATTCACATAGGAGACTTAATGTCCTATAGACTGAAGCTCTTGATACCTTCATCCCAGTCTCTTTTATCTTGAGGTAAAGAGATTCAGGGTTAAAATGCCCGCGGTAAGAAAAGGTCAGATGAAGAACTGCTGCCCTCGCTTTTGTTAAACGCAGTCCCCTATCCTTAAGGAACTTATTAAATACCTTCTTCTCCATGATATATTGAGATTGATTCTCAATATCAATATTAATAAATTCTCTATTTATATGTCAAGAGGAAAGCAGTTTTACATTTCCCTTAAATTTATGCTATCGTTTATGCCTTTACTAATAGTATTTTTTCAAATTGTTTTATATGCTTGAACCGAAATAACCAATGTCTCGATATGCATTGAAAAAACTATGCTGATTTGATATTTGATAAACAGGTGTTTGAAATTTATTCGGAATTTTGTGTTTACTTATTGAAATTTATTGTGATTTGCTTGTTGGTTTTTTGCTAATTGCTCAATGATACACTTGACAAAAACTCATCATGTGGCAAAGATAGTGTATTGGAGGCAGACATATGGACAAGAAGATAGTGCTTGCTTACTCAGGTGGCCTTGATACTTCTGTGGCAATAAAATGGCTTAAGGAGAAATATAATGCGGAGATAATCGCATTCTATGCAGACCTCGGTCAGGGAGAAAACACTATGTCTGTAAGAAAGAAGGCGTTGAAGACAGGAGCATCAAAAATTTATTTGGAGAACCTAAAAGAAGAATTTGTAAAAGACTATATATTTCCAATGCTCAGGGCAAATGCAGCCTATGAAGGTTCATATCTGCTTGGGACATCAATAGCGAGGCCCCTTATTGCTAAGAGGCAGATCGAGATAGCAGAAAAGGAAGGCGCTAAGGCTGTTGCTCACGGCGCTACAGGTAAGGGGAACGATCAGGTGAGATTTGAACTTACATATTATGCATTCAAACCCTCTATAAAAGTTATTGCACCGTGGAGAGAATGGCCGTTCAATTCAAGGCAGTCCCTGATTGAATATTCTGCAAGACATGATATTCCTGTGACAGCAACAAAGGAAAAACCTTACAGCATTGATAGAAATCTGTTTCACATAAGTTATGAGGGAGGAATTCTCGAAGACCCCTGGCAAGAACCTCCACATAACATGTACACAATGATTAATCCACCTGAAAAGGCGCCTGATAAGCCTCTTTATATTGAGATCTCTTATGAGAAGGGTAACCCTGTCGCAATCAATAATGAACGCATGTCTCCTGCAACTCTGCTTGGAAAATTGAATCGTCTTGCTGGTAAACATGGTATTGGAAGGATAGATATGGTAGAAAACAGATATGTAGGAATAAAATCCAGGGGAGTTTATGAAACACCAGGCGGAACTGTTTTGCATATTGCCCATAAGGCACTGGAATCTTTAACCCTCGACAGGGAAGTCATGCACCTAAGAGACTCTCTAATAACACGATATTCTGAACTCGTATATTATGGATATTGGTTTTCTCCGGAGAGAAAGGCACTGCAGACTTTAATAGATAATATACAGAAAGATGTTACAGGTACTGTTAAGCTCAAGTTATATAAAGGAAATTGTTATGTAGTCGGCAGGAAATCCCCGAATTCACTTTATCGTCCGGGACTTGCAACATTCGAGGCAGGAGATGCATATAATCAGAAGGATGCAGAGGGTTTTATAAAGCTCAATGC
>DAITNM010000060.1:0-5072 GCA_036834585.1 Thermodesulfovibrionales bacterium
GAGATAAGAGATTCTGAAATAAATTCCCTATGGGCCGTAGACAGAATGACAAAAGCAATTCTTTCCAATTTTAGGGGGGGGGAGGGGCCTCCCGGGGGAAGGAGGCCCCTCATTGGAGGGGAAATCAGATTTCTTTAGGGGGAGACTTCCGCAAAAATGCGGGTACATCTAAAGGGTCTTCATAAGGTATAAAGTCTGTTGTTACTACATCTGGAGCAAAAGCCTGTCCAAGACTTTTTGACAGAACTCTGTCAGAACCTTTAAAACTCAAAGGCTCTCTAACAGGGGTCCACTTCTTTATCTGGGGAAGCTCTACTTTTTGCTTCTCTTCATTGAAGCCTGTTGCGATTACTGTAACCCTCACCTCATCGTCCAGGTCCGGGTCTACAACAGCTCCAAATATAAGGTTAACTTCATCGTGTGCTGAGTCGTAGACAAAAGAAGCAGCCTCTTTAACGTCATCCAGGGAAATTTGGAGGCCACCTGTAATATTTATAAGCACTCCTTTTGCACCTTCAATTGAAGGGTCCTCAAGTAAGGGGTTTGTTATGGCCTTTTTTGCTGCCTCGAGGGCTCCGCCTTCTCCTCTTCCTAATCCAGAGCCCATAACTCCACGTCCTTTATCCTCAATAATCGTCCTGACATCTGCAAAATCAACATTGATTAATCCCGGGGTCAGGATGATATCAGATATGCTCTGCACAGCCATTTTTAAGACATCATTTGCCAGGGAAAAAGACTTAAGGAGAGGTGTCCCTTTTTCAACAACAAGTGCAATCTTGTCATTCGGGATAACAATAAAGGTATCCACATATTTCTTCATCTCTTTTATCCCTTCTTCTGCATTCAAAAATCTCATCTTGCCTTCATAAAAGAATGGTTTTGTAATAACAGCAACTGTAATTGCACCGAGTTCTTTTGCAACACCTGCAATAACAGGGCCTGCACCTGTTCCAGTGCCGCCACCCATGCCTGCAGTAACAAAGACCATATCAGCACCTTCAAGCACTTCAACAATTGCAGCCCTGTCCTCAAAGGCTGCGTCCCGTCCAATCTGGGGGTTTGAACCTGCCCCAAGCCCTCTTGTAAGGCTTGCACCTATCTGCACCTTAACAGGAGCAAGAGAGGTCTCGAGGACCTGCAGGTCTGTATTTATGGCAATGAATTCAACTCCATAGAGGTTTGAAGCAATCATATTATTGATTGCATTCCCTCCAGCACCTCCAACACCGACCACTTTGATCTTTGCCTTTTGTCCCCTTACTTCTTCAATTTCAAACATGGATACCTCCTCCTTTATTCTTAATTATGATCTTTAAAATCTTTATCTATCTGAACACTCCTGAAACCCAATCTTTCATCTTTCCAAATATCCCTGCGTTATTTCTGTAACAGGATTCTCTTAGCTCTCTATTGAAGCTGTAAAGCACAAGGCCAATACCCGTGGCATATACTGGAGTATTGATGTTTCCTCTGCATCCATTTACGCCGTCTGGATACCCTACTCTTACAGGAAGGCCTAATACTGCCTCTGCCATCCTGTCAAGACCGTTAAGGAGGGAGCCTCCTCCTGTGAGGACGATGCCAGATGAGGCAATATCGTACCCGGAACTGGACTGAAGTTCATCCTTTATTAAATCCAGTAATTCCTCTGCCCTCGGTTGTATAATCTCTGATAGGCACTTGCCCGGTATCTTTCTTTCCTGTCCTGCCTGGACAATATCTATCATCTCATCCTTATCTACCATGTTCACCAGAGCACAGCCGAAACTCTTTTTGAGTCTTTCAGCCTCTGACATGGAAACCCTGAGACCAATTGCAACATCATTTGTAAAATGGTTTCCCCCAATGATAAGAACTGAAAAATGCCTTAATCCTCCATCCTTATAAAGGATGATATCTGTTGTGCCACCAATATCAACAACAGCGACACCGAGTTCCCTCTCGTCATCTGTGAGCACTGCCTCTGTTGATGCAAGAGGCTGAAACACAATCTCAATGACTTCAAGCCCGGCTTTCTCACAGCATTTGAGGATATTCTGTACTGAGGAAACGCCAGCTGTAATAATGTGGACTTTTGCCTCCAGCCGGACACCGGCCATGCCTACAGGGTCTCTGATTCCATCCTGACCATCAAGTATAAATTCTGTTGGGATAACCTGGAGCACCTCTCTATCAAGAGGGATATATAAAGCCCTGGCAGACTCTATTGCCCGCTCCACATCCAGAGGAGTTACTTCTTCACCTCTTATACCGACTGCACCATAGCTATTGAAGCCCTTAATATGAACACCTGTGATTCCAACATGGACAGCGTCTATCTGCACCCCGGTAAGGGACTCTGCCTCCTTGACAGCCTTTTTTATCGATTCCACGGTAGGGTCAATATTTACAACCACACCCTTTTTAATCCCTGTTGATGGAGATGTGCCAATCCCGCGTATTTTCAATGCCCCTTCAACAACTTCTCCAACCACGGCACAGACCTTTGTTGTACCAACATCAAGCCCAAATATAAAACTCCCTTTACTCACCTGATCACCTCTTTTACGGGCTTGACAACTACCCTGTTTTCAAACCTCAAGTCTATGAAATCAACAGGAATGTTCTTCCTCTTTATCTCTCCCTCCAGTTCAAGCAGCCTTTCGAGTTTTTTCCTGTAATCCCCTGAACCAACTTTGATAACTGTCCCATCGATTACTGCTATGAGTTCCTGAGGTTTGGATACAATTATTTCGATTTGATTCCTTTCTGATGAAAACCCAAGATCGTTCATGGACTTCGCAAGGCTAAGTGCCTCTGAAAAACCCTCATCTCTGTTATACGGATTTGCTGTGATTACAGGGAGGAAAGGGACCGGATCATCTTTAAGCTCTTCAAGTAGGTTACCCTTGTCATTTATGATAAAGAGACGTCCATGCATGTCAAGGAGTGCAAATGGTGTTACTTCTTCTATCAAAACTGCTAAGGTGTCAGGAAGCTCCTTCCTCACGCTAACGGATTTGATCCACGGTGATTTGAGCAACATCAGACTCACCTTTTCCCCTGAAGCAGTAACCAGACTATCTTTCCCATGAATCCCTGCAAGCGCCTTGAGCTCATCATCTGTCAGATGCTTATTACCGTAAAACACAACATTTCTGATTAGAAAAGATGATTTTATTTTGCTTAAAGAAATAAATACCACTATTGCAAGTGCAGAAAAAAGCACTATAAAGGTAGTAATATTCCAGATGAATCGAACTTTACTGGTCTTACTTACCTTATTGCTTTCTCTCTTTGCTCTCATTAACAGCACCTCTTAGTATTTCTTCTATCAGGTCAGGAAAATCCATTCCTGCCTGCTTTGCGATCTTAGGGAGAAGACTCGTTTCAGTCATACCCGGAATCGTATTGACCTCAAGAACATAAGGATTTCCTTTCCCGTTAATTTTTAGATCAACCCTCGTAGCTCCTCCGCATCCAAGGGCAATATGGGCATTGAGCGCTATTTCTTTAGCCTTTTCGTAAACTTTGCTGTTTATTTCCGGGGGAAGGATATACTCTGTCATCCCTGCTGTATATTTGGCTTCATAATTATAGAATTCAAGAGAAGGTTTCACCTCGACACCGCCAAGAACTTTTCCACTGAGTATCCCTATATGAACTTCTTTCCCTTGTATGTACTTTTCTATGATTACCCTGTTGCTAAAGGAAAGGGCTTTTTCAACTGCAGGTCTGATCTGTCTTTCCTCTCTTACGATACTCACACCTATGCTTGAACCTTCTGTTGCAGGTTTGACAACCCATGGCATACGAAAGTTGATTAAAGATTTGATTTCCATTTTGGAGCGCTGAACGTTGAACGTTGAACGTTGAACAATAATAAAGGGTGGTACAGGAATCTTTTGGTAGAGAAATATTTTTTTAGATGCCTCCTTGTCCATCGAAAGGGCAGAGGCAAGAACTCCTGATCCAGTATAGGGGATTCCTAAAACCTCGAGCATGCCCTGCACACCACCGTTTTCACCATACCCGCCATGAAGGGCAATAAATGCGATTTCAATCTTTTTTCTTTTAAGAATATTGAAAATGTCATGCCCCACATCTATTGCAACAACGTCATACCCTAAGCCTTTCAGGGCATTATAGATTGCCTTTCCGCTCCTCAGGGAAACTTCCCTTTCGGCTGATTGCCCGCCCATCAGGACGCCTATGCGTTTATTTGTTAATTTCATTCTCGCCCAACTATCCTTATCTCAGGCTCAAGCTCAATGCCAAATGTTTCCTTCACCCTTGACTTCACATCCTCCATGAGTTTTATAAAATCGGATGCAATCGCCTTCCCTTTGTTGATAAAAAAATTTGCATGAATTCTGTTCACTTCAACATCTCCTACTCTCATGCCCTTGCACCCTGCTTCATCAATTAATTTCCCTGCTGATAATTTAGGGGGATTCTTAAACACACATCCTGCAGATGGTTCAGAGACAGGCTGGTTCTCCCATTTCCTCTTCAGGAAATCCTCTGTCTTTGAAGAAACATTTTCTTTTTCATCCTTTTTGAGTACTATCTCTGCACTGAGTAGTAATCCATGGAAAGAAATATTCGATCTCCTGTATGCAAATTCAATATCCTCGGCCTTCATCTTCCTGATTCTACCTTCAGCATCCATTATCGAAACCGAGGCAAGCACATCTTTCATCTCATAGCCGAAGGCACCTGCATTTCCAGATATTGCTCCACCAACAGAACCAGGTATCCCGGCAAGACCCTCGATACCTGAATATCCTTTCTCCTTAGAGAACTGAACGAGTCTCTGAAGAGGAGTTCCTGCCTCAACATAAACGTTCACAATCCCCTCATCCTCACTTACTATTTCGATCTTTCTAAAAGACCTGAGAGATATGACAGCGCCTTTAATGCCTCCGTCCCGTACCAGGACATTTGTTCCGTTCCCAATGGGTAAAAAAGGTATTTCTTTTCTTTTTAATGCAACCAACATATTTCTGAGGGAAGGAATGTCCTGAGGTATCATAAAGACTTCCGCAGGTCCTCCCATCCTCAGTGATGTATGCTTAATCATAGGTTCC
>DAITNM010000061.1:0-1624 GCA_036834585.1 Thermodesulfovibrionales bacterium
CGCGGGTAATAATTCAGGACATAAAAGAATATGAAAAAGACCGCGAAAGCATGGCGATGCTGAAGATACTGGCAATGGGGAGAAAGGACATGCTTGAAGGCAGACATAAACCGCTTCATCAGGCATTCGGCCAATTAAAAAAGAAAATACGCTCTGCCGGGAAGCCGTGAAATACGAAGTCCGTATAGATAATGTTGCGTTAGACGACCTTTATGCAATCTACAGGTATGTGGCAAATAATGACTCGCCGGGAAAGGCTGAGCATCTTCTTGACAACATACAAAAGACTATGACCTCGCTGGGAACAATGCCGGCCCGGGGCAACCACCCGCCGGAGATGCAACGGTGGGGGATTTTAGATTTCAGAGAAATATTTTTCAAACCTTACCGCATCATATATGAAATCAAGGGAAAAACCGTTTTCATTCACGCTGTGCTTGACGGACGGCGCAACTGCGAAGACCTTTTGCAGCAACGGCTGCTGAGATTGTAGAAAGGAGCATTTATGTCTAAAGTCTATTTTGCATCGGCAAGGGCAAGGAAATGGAAATATGATGACAGCATGCCCGGAAAACTCGAAAGACTTCTCAAGGAGATAAATCTGTCAAAATATTTTGAACCTAAGGAATGGATAGCTGTAAAGACTCATTTCGGTTCTGAAGGTGCCCATAGGATTGTGAGACCTGTTTTTTTGAGAAAAGTTGTTGATGCATTGAAGACAATTGGAGCAAAACCTTTTGTAACAGACACAGTCAGGATCAAGGGTCTGGATTATCTTGAGGTAGCAAACCAGAACGGTATAAACCATCTTTCTGTAGGAGCGCCTGTTGTGCTCGCAGACGGTCTCTACGGGCATGACAATATTATGGTGAAAGCAGGCGAGATACTTGGTGAGATTGCAGTTTCAAGTCTTATATATGATGTGCCTGCTATGGTTGTATGCTCCCATTTTAAAGGACATATCCAGGCAGGGTATGGAGGCGCAATAAAGAATGTTGCAATGGGAGGTGTAAGTTCAAGCCATAGGGAATGCGGCTGGAAGTGCGGAAGGGGAGCAATGCATACAGTAGGAGAGGGTAAGTTAATATGGGATAAAGAGAAGTGCGAATTCTGTTACCAGTGTAAGGATATCTGCCCGCTTGAAAGCATAGAATTTAAGAATGAGGTCTTTACTTACAATGAGGAGGACTGCTGGAGGTGTGGCAGATGCACAAGGGTCTGTCCTTCAGGAGCCGTCGCACTTCCTGCTGATAATGAAAGGTTTATGCGTTCCCTCTCAGAGGGTGCAAAGACTGTCCTGAGCACATTCAAGGAAGGGAAGGTCATCTATATCAATTTCCTTACAGAGATACAGCCTGAATGTGACTGCATGCCTGTAGCAGATGTGCCTGTTATACAGGATCAGGGCGTTCTCCTGTCAGAGGATATCGTTTCTATTGAACAGGCAAGTATAGATATGCTTTTAAAATCTTCTCCACTCCCTCAATCAGCATCTGAGGAGAAAGAAATTGTAAAAGGGGATGATGTTTTCTATAAGCTCAGTCAAAAACCTTACTGGATTCAGATAGAGGAAGCTGAAAGACTTGGCCTGGGAAGCAGAGAATATGAACTTGTTGAAATCTAA
>DAITNM010000061.1:1724-5020 GCA_036834585.1 Thermodesulfovibrionales bacterium
TTTACCTTAATATATTCTTCTGTTAAATCACAGGTCAGGACTTTTGCAGAAGATCTTCCAAGGTTGAGGTTAATGACAATTCTGATTTCTCTTTCTCTTAAAATTTTCTCTGCCTCTTCATCTTTCCCAGTATTTATACCTTTGTTGACAATTTTTACTTTTCCGAAATATATATCTGTTTTTTCTTCTTTAATCGGAATGCTTGTTTGTCCTATGGCTGCTATGATTCGGCCCCAATTCGGATCATTTCCATAGATAGCTGTCTTAACCAGATTTGAATTTGCTACTGCAAAGGCAGCCCTTTCAGCTTCTTTCTCACTCCCTGCACCTTTCACTTCTATCTCTATCAATTTGGTTGCACCTTCGCCATCTTTCACAATGAGTCTCGATAATCCATAAGTAACTTCATGAAGAGCCTTTCTGAATAAAGGGTATGATTCTGAACTCCCGGAAATAGGAGGATTACCGAGCATACCATTTGCCATTATTAGCACGGTATCATTGGTGGATTGGCAACCATCGACGGTTATCCTGTTGAAAGACGCTTTGATTGCTTCCCTCAATGTTTTGTAGAGTGTTTTCTGTTCTACTGCAACGTCTGTCATCAAGAAGCAGAGCATAGTTGCCATATTGGGACATATCATTCCGGCGCCCTTACAAATCCCGGCGATGATTCCTGTTTTATTTCCTATTGTTACTTTCCTTTTGATAATCTTCGGAAAGGTATCAGTAGTCATTATTGCCTTCGCAGCATCTTCTAATTTTGATTTACCGAGATTATTTACCAATTTAGGAAAATTTCCTCTGATCTTTTCCATGGGTAAAGGCACTCCTATTACTCCTGTAGAACAGACATATACGAGAGAGGGTTTTATCTTAAGAACATGAGCTATATGATTTGCTATCTCTATGGCATCCTGCATGCCTCTCTTCCCTGTGCATGCATTGGCATTACCGCTATTGATGACTATAGCCTGCCCTCTGCCTGATTTTATCTTTTTCATATCTGATATAACAGGTGCGGCCTTGATCTTATTTGTCGTAAATGTACCTGCTATGTTTGCCTCTACTTCAGAATATATGAGGGCAAGGTCTTTACGGTGAGGCTCCTTGATTGCAGCCTCTGCAGTAGAAAAAAGGAATCCTTTAGGAGTCATGGTATGCTTCAGGGAAATAGACCCGGTGCATCGAGTGCAGTCTTTTCGTCAAAACCCATCATGATATTCATGTTCTGCACAGCCTGCCCCGCTGCGCCCTTCATAAGGTTATCTATTGCAGTGACAACAATAAGGGTCTTTGTCCTTTTGTTTGCGATGAGACCTATCTCACAGAAGTTTGTTCCGCGTACGTTCTTTACATTAGGAAATTTTCCTTCTTCAAGCACCTTCATGAATGGCTCATTTGCATATACCTTTTTATACATCTCTATGAATTTTTTTGTATCTGCCTGCTTTGTAAGTCGGGAGTAAATCGTTGTAAGAATTCCTCTATCAAAGGGTGCAAGGTGAGGTGTAAAGTTGACCTTTATATTCTTTCCTGTCATTGCAGAGAGCTCCTGTTCTATTTCGGGTGTGTGACGGTGCGTTGTTACAGCATATGCCTTGAATCCTTCATTTATCTCACAGTAAGAGTAGGTAATTTCTGATTTTCTACCTGCCCCACTTGTCCCAGACGTTGAGTCTATAACAATAGAGGAAACATCAATAAGCCTACTTTTTATTGCTGGATATAGTCCAAGGATCGCACCTGTAGGATAGCAGCCGGGGTTTGCTACGATATTTGTTTTGGAAATCTTTTTTCTATAGAGTTCTGGAAGGCCATAGACAGCCTTACTGAGGGTTTTCGGAAATTTATGAGTCACTTTATACCATTCTTTATAGGTCTTTACATCTTTGAGTCTATAATCTGCTGAGAGATCAACAACCTTTTTGCCATGCCTGGAAAAAAAGTCTACTGCCTCTTGTGACTCTCCATGTGGAAGGGCCATGAAGAACAGGTCTGCCTTATGAAGGATGTCACCAACCTTCATCGGCTCATATACCAGATTTGAATATTTATAGAGGTTTGGAAAGAGGTCGTTTACAGATTTCCCTGCTGATCTTTCTGAAGTGACTGCTGATATAATAACTGCCGGATGATTGGAAAGAACACGGAGCAGTTCGCCACCTGTATATCCACTTCCGCCACATATGGCAACGTTAATCATGGTAACGAGTAACGAGTAATAAGTAACGAGCGGAGTAAAGATTTACAAATGACTTTTAAAAAGTAATTGCTTACCATTAACCAAAAGCAATAATCACTATGCTAACGTTTGGAGAACTGGAATCTCTTACGGGCGCCCTTCTGTCCGTATTTCTTTCTCTCTTTTTCCCTCGGATCCCTTCTGAGGAATCCCTCCTTCTTCAGCCGGGAACGTAGGTCGCTGTCCATGTTAACGATTGCCCTTGCTATACCATGCCGTATTGCGCCTGCCTGTCCTGAGAGTCCGCCGCCTGTTACTGTTGCAGTGATATTGTACTTTCCTGTTATGCCTGCGAGCTCAACAGGCTGACGGAGCATCATCCTTAATGTTTCTCTGGGGAAATAGATATTCACAGGTTTATCATTAATGATTATCTGGCCATCTCCCGGAGTAATGGTAACCCGTGCCGTGGATGATTTTCTCCTTCCAGTTGCATAATATTGAATCTCAGCCATTTAAAACTCCTTATCTATATAGTAGAGTCATTTTCACTACAGGGCTAATTTTTCTGGACCCTGTGCCTTATGAGGATGTTCGGGCCCCTTGTATACCTTAAGCTTCTTTAACATGGCTCTCCCAAGCCTTCCTTTTGGAAGCATTCCCCACACTGCTTTGGTTATGATCTTTTCAGGTTTCCTTTTCTGAAGATCTTTTGCTGCTTCGGCTTTTATGCCGCCAGGGTAACCTGAATGGTGATAGTAGATCTTATTCTCAAGCTTCTTGCCCGTAAGTCTTACTTTCTCTGCATTTACGACAATAATAAAATCGCCTGTATCGATATTAGGGGTAAATATAGGCTTATTTTTTCCACGGAGATACGTGGCTATCTTTGTTGCAAGCCTGCCAAGGATGGCACCTTCAGCATCAACAAGATACCACTTTCTTTCAAAATCTCCCTTTGAGGCAAATTGAGTCTTCATACCTTTACCCTCTTTCGAATGTTACAGAATTAGATAAAATAATATATTCACAACAGAATTGTCAATGGTTGGAGAGATGACAGAAATAGAGATAAAACCATAAAATGTAGCAAAACAAATAGTTAGATAGG
>DAITNM010000062.1:0-4912 GCA_036834585.1 Thermodesulfovibrionales bacterium
GGACATCCTGATGGTAATATCCATAATGCCCTCGGTGACCTTTACCTTAAAAAGGGCGACAGAAAGAATGCCTTAAATTCTTTCCGTGAGGCAGCAAATTTTTTCAAGGGAGAGGGTTTCTCCCTCAAGGCTTTAGGACTCTATAAGAAGATTCTGAACATTAATCCCTCTGATGCTGACTCCCTCATTTCTCTTGGGGAAATTAGTGAAGAGAGGGGCTTAAAAACAGATGCCATCAAATATTATCTTACCGCAGCTGACGGTTTTACAAAAGAAGGCAAAAAGGAAAAGCTCTTTGATATATACAATAAAATTCTCAACATCTCTCCTTCCAATATTCCCTTTAGAATCAAAATAGTAGAGATATATATAAAAGAGGGTCTTAAATCAGAAGCTGCAAAGGAATTCATCAACATAGCAAGGATATTCGAAGAAAAAGGAGACCCTGAAAAATCGATTGAACACTACCAGAAAGCTCTTGATATCCAGCCTGCATATAAAGAGGCAATCCTGGGAATCAATTATGTTCTCGAAAAATCCGGTGATCTCCAACGAGCCATTGAACACATTAAGGGGGCATCCAAGCTTTTACCGCAGGACTCAGACATTCATATCAGATGTGCCGAGATTCACATTCAGGCTGAGATGTTAGATGAAGCAAAGAAATGCATTAAAAAGATAACAGAAATAGAACCTGCCAATATGAAGGCAGCGAGGCTACTGGGAGAAATTTATATTAAGGAAGGTCATAAAGAGAAGGCATGGATGAAATATCTTCCCGTCCTTGATGAGATGTTGCTCGACATGGAGAATGATGATGCTATCAAACTCCTCGAATCTTTCAAGGATATAGACAAATTTGAGACTGGAAAAAGGCTTGTTACACTCCACAGACAACGCGGTGAGAATCTTAAAGTAGTCCATGAGCTTGTTTGTCTTGCCGATCTTTATAGTGCGAAGGACATGCAAAAGGAAGCGCTTGATTTCTATAGGGAAGCTTTATTAATAAACTCTGATGATAACTCAATTAAAACAAAAGTGCTTGAACTTGAGAAAAAGGCATTAATGGAACATGTCTCTACTACAGGGGAGAAGACAGTTGATGGAGATCTCTTAGAGGTTGATATATTCCTCAAGTATAGTCTTATCGAGGATGCAAGGAATCTTCTTGAAGAGATCAGGAAGCGTGAACCCGAAAATATAGACCTACATTTAAGACTAAAGTCCCTTTATATCAACACAGATGACAAGGAGGGGGTTGTCACAGAAAGTATAATCCTTTCTGAGCTTTATGAGAAGGCTGGTGATATTGAAAAAAAGAAGCAAATTATAAAAGAAGCTTATGAATTGTCCCCGAAAGACCCGAGACTTGCCGATAAGGTAAAGATGCCTTCTCCTGAAGAGGCGATTACTTCAACTCCTCTGGAAGAGCCAACGATAGAAGATTACATTGAGGATATTACCGAAGCAGATTTTTATTCTCGACAGGGATTACTTGATGAGGCAAGGGAAATTCTGGAGAGATTACAAAAGCTCTTTCCAGAAAACAAAGAGATAAGACAGAAACTTATTGCCCTCAGTCAGGAAGTTGGAAGTCTTGAAAAAGAAGAACCCGTACTTGCAGAAGCAGAGACTATAGAGATAGAGGCAGCGGCTGAACCTGCTTTTGACAGCGATGTTCTCAGCATCTTCAATGAATTCAAAAAGGGCATCGAAAAAGAACTCGGAACAGAGAACCATGAAACTCATTATAATCTTGGATTGGCATATAAGGAGCTGGGATTTCTCGATGATGCAATAAGAGAATTCCAGCTTGCGCGCAATGACCCGGGAAGTTTTATCCCTTCTTCCAGTATGCTCAGTATATGCTACATGGAAAAAGGCCTCTATCCGCTTGCTATTGATATCTTGAGAAGCGCCCTTGAGAAGATTGAAGAGAGGGATGAGTCTTATTGGGCAATGAAATACGATCTTGCCGAGGCTTATGAAAAGAATGGCAACCTTCAGGAAGCCCTTGATTCATACACAGAGGTCTATGGATGGAATTCTAAATTCCGGGATGTCTCAGAAAAGATGAATCAGATCGGCGCAATAATAACAGGAAAAACTGAAACGGGGAAACCTAAGGGGAAAAAAGACAGGATATCATATTTATAGGATATGGACTATTTAGAATATTACAGCCTTAAAGAACATCCCTTCTCGAATGTCGTTGACAACAGATTCTATTTTAATAGTCCCCAGCATTCAAATGCCCTCAAGAAGTTGAAATATGCAGTTGACTCAAGAAAAGGATTTGCTGTTGTCATTGGTGACATCGGGACAGGGAAAACAACTCTTGCAAGGAGGTTTCTTGAGGAATTAGAAGATGACAAATATGAGGCAGCCCTCCTTGTTGTTGTCCATTCTACTGTTAGTTCAGAATGGCTTTTCAGAAAATTCGCAATCCAGCTCGGCGTAAGAGACATAAAGGATAATAAAGTAGAACTCCTATCCCAGATTTATAACAGACTGTATGAAATAAGAGAAGAAGGGAGAAATGCTGTGGTGATGCTCGATGAGGTACAGATGTTAAACTCAAAAGAGATCATGGAAGAGTTCAGGGGCCTTTCGAATATGGAGTTGCCTGACGGAAAGATGCTCAATCTTGTTTTCTTCGGTTTGCCAGATCTTGAAAATGTTCTTTCCCTGGATGAACCACTCAAGCAGAGAATAGCTGTCAAGATCAAACTAAAGTCTTTTTCTGAAGAAGACACCAGGAATTACATAAAACACAGACTTACTGTAGCAGGTTCTAATGGAGAAATATTTTCGGATGAAGCCTACACCCTGATATACCAGTATACACATGGTTTACCAAGACTGATAAATGCCGTATGCGACAATGCACTCCTTGAGGGTTATCTGTTTAACAAGAATGCCATAGACGCTTTAACGATCACAACAGTTGCTGTTGACCTTGATTTAAACAGAACCGTTGAATAAGATATCTTTAATCTTTAGCGTTACAGAATATTTCAAGAGATCTATCTTTATCCTTGAAGGATACCAGACATCGCCAATCTTTTCGTTACCTTCGTAATGGATAATAAGTTCCCTGCCATCTTCAAGAGAAACTGCCTGCTTTACAGGAAGTATCGTCTTTCTGTCCAGCCATATTTCTCTTGAGAGATTTTTAAGAAGATACATGCCTTCTTTTTCATCAATTTTATAATCCTCTATATCCCACCAGAATAGACAATCCCGCAAGCCTTCAGTTAGAATCCTGCCTTTGTTTTTGTCAATCCGGGGATTGCTCTTTATAACGCCTTTTTCTGATGTGACCTCGAGTGCAAGAAACCCGAGGGAATACACCCGAAGGTTTAAATCCCCGTTTCTGGATATATTCAACACACCTTCCCCCCTCATCTCTCCTTCATCTTTCTCGAATGTAATGGAAAATGTTGTATCTATAACCGAGATGCTGTTCTTTGAGTTGAGCACTTCCCTCACATCAACTCCTTCGTATACGGGAATCTCAACCCTTGGCGCAGCACATGAGAACAATAATATAATGATACTAAGTAAGGACAGCGTTGAGAGTACTTTCAACATCTTTTACTCCTATGATTTCTAATCCGAGATTATTTTTGATCTTTTCTGCATTTCCAAAAGGTATAACAGCTTTCTTAAAACCTATCTTTGCTGCCTCTTTAATTCTTATCTCAGCCTGAGCAATCGCCCTTATCTCACCAGAGAGGCCAACCTCGCCAAATACAAATGTCCCGGGGTCTATGGGGATCTCTTTGAGAGATGAAGCTATTGTTGCAATAATGCCAAGGTCAACAGCAGGCTCGACTATCCTGAGACCTCCAACAACATTTACAAATATATCCATTCCCCCAAGGTAGAGACCCGCCCTTTTTTCAAGCACCGCCACCAGGAGATTAACCCTGTTGAAGTCAACACCAATGGTTGTCCTTCTCGGCATCCCGAAGTTACTCTGTGAGACAAGTGACTGTATCTCAACCATAAGAGGTCTCGTACCTTCAAGGCTTGCAACAACTGTTGAGCCTGAAACATTTACCGGCCTTCCTAAAAGGAAAAGCTCTGATGGATTTTCTACCTCCAAAAGACCGGAGTCAGACATCTCAAATATACCTATCTCATTAGTTGAGCCAAAGCGGTTTTTCACTGTTCTCAGTATGCGATATGAATGACCTCTGTCACCTTCAAAATACAGGACTGTATCCACAATATGTTCAAGGACACGAGGGCCTGCAATAGCGCCTTCCTTAGTAACATGGCCAACAAGAAATATGGGGATATCTGACTTCTTGGCAAAGATCATAAGTTTCGCAGCACACTCCCTTACCTGGCTGACAGAACCAGGCGCTGAAAGAAGCTCTTCTGTATAGACAGTCTGGATGGAATCCACAACCATTGCTTTTGGTACAAGTTTTAAGGCTGTGTCAATAATGCCCCTGAGTGAAGTCTCTGAAAGTAAAACTATCTCCTCAGTGTTTATCGAAAGCCTTTCAGCCCTGATTTTTATCTGCTCTGGGGACTCCTCACCTGAAACATAAAGCACCCGACCAGATCTCGAAAGGCCAGAGAGGGCTTGCAAAAGTAACGTGGATTTTCCTATGCCCGGATCTCCTCCAACAAGCACCACCGAACCTGTGACGACGCCACCACCTAAAACCCTGTCGAGTTCTTTAATCTTAGTTGAAGTCCTCTCTCCATAGCCAGCCTTAATTGAACTCAGAAGCAACGGTTCTGATTTTCTCAAATGAGCCGGAAGATCTAAACGAGAGGGAACAGTTTCTTTTCTTTCTTCAACAAGTGTATTCCATTCTCCACAATCAGGGCACTTGCCGAGCCATTTAGGGGTTGTATAACCGCACGACTGACACTGATAAAAGGTCTTTAC
>DAITNM010000063.1:0-4827 GCA_036834585.1 Thermodesulfovibrionales bacterium
TCTACCTTTTCCATACTCCCCTCCCTTCAAGGTAAGTCTATTGAAAACACCTGAAGGCTGTCAAGCTCGAACAATAGTAGTAACATGTTTGTCATTCCGCACCTGATACGGAATCCAGGATTTCCCGTGAAAACAGGAATCGACATGAGCCCTTAGCTCACAAACCAGAATGAAAATAACATTTATTCTTAAAATCTCCCCTAACCCCTCTTTACCAAAGAGGGGTATTTTCGGGTCAATGAAGATGAATAAGTAGAGATATAACCCAAAGAAGAATTCCAAGAAATTCCATTGAGGTTACAAAGAAAATAAATACGTATTAATATATTAAGGAAGAAATATACTATTCAGGGAGTTATTGATGAAAGCCCTAATTACATTGATTTCTATCATTTTATTCTCTATCTCTTCTGCTAAAGCCTTTCCAGACATAATCATCCACGATATTGTTGTTCCTGCAGGCAAAGAAGTTATGCTCAGGGCTGAAGTTAAGGGAAAGCTTTTTAGAAAAGGTGGCGAACTCATAGAGTTCTTTGTCAATGGGAAATCTATCGGGAAGAGCCTTTCTGGTGGAGATGGTTTTGCTTACAAGCAGTTTATTCCGTCAAAAATCAGTAGATATCAAATAAAAGCAAAAGGAGGCAAGGACGAAGGGAAAGGGTTGGTAATTTCCCTTGGGAGAGGCGCAAAGCTCATCTTTGTCGATGTTGAGAATAGTCTTTTTGAGAGGTTCTCAAGTAAGCCGAGACAGGGAAGCCAGAAATCCATTAAAGAAATTAACAGAAGGTTTCCTGTTGTCCTACTCAAGACAAGTCCCCTGAATATAAAGTCTGTAAAGGAATTGCTGAAGAAGAATGAGTTCCCTGATTTACCTCTGATTTCCTGGGAACAGGGAACTGTATTCAGCGAGTTTGCTGGAGATGGATTCAGAATCAAAGCTGTAATAGGAAGTCCTGATGTAATTTACTCATCAAAAGAATACAAACCTCTTGCCTTCAGTTTCGAAGAGACAGAGGATGCAGTGGAAGTGAAGGACTGGGAGGAAATAAGAAAGAAACTGAAATAATTTGATTATTTAGAGAGGTGTTAGAGAGGTGACAGGAAAGGCTGGTGAAGAATTTTTATACGACACCTTAAAGTAAAACCTTTTGTGCGTAAACGAATAAACATCTATTCTGTAAGGTACTAACGACTGCCATACAAATAATCTTGTCGATTATAAAAATTCTTCACCAGCCTTTCCTGTCTACCTGTGGGTTTGTTGTATTTAAGGTTAAAACTTAAAAGGAAGGATATAGTATTTTCGCTCATTCTCGCCCCGATAAGATCGGGACTCCGAGGCTTTTGCCTCTTTATATTAGAATATTCTTATTGGACTATCGGCAAAAAAATCCGCTCAAATACTATATCCTTCCATCATTGAATTAGACATACCTTCTTTTCCAGGCATTGACAGATCTAAAGACAAAGACAAATAATTGGGTATGCCCCAAAGATACAATTCCTTCGGTCCCTACATGAAGAAAAAGCTTGGCACCTCTGTCTATAAAGTTAGTGTGGATGCGGGTTTCTCTTGCCCTAACAGGGATGGGACAATCAGCACAACAGGTTGTATTTACTGTAATAATGACAGCTTCAGGCCAGGCTCATGTAAACCAGCACTATCAATCAGCGAACAGATAAGAAACGGAATCTATCAAATAAAAAAGAGATATAAAGCTGAGAAGTTCCTCGTATATTTTCAGCCCTATACAAACACTTATGCCTCTGTTGCTGAATTAAAGAACCTTTATAAAGAAGCCCTTTCTGAACCTTATGTCATAGGAATTGCAATAGGCACACGGCCTGACTGTATTGATGAGGAAAAGATTATGTTTCTCAGTGAACTCGCTAAGAAGTATTTCATCCTCATAGAGTATGGTATGCAGTCAATCTACGACAGGACACTTGAGTTCATAAACCGCGGACATGACTACAGCACCTTTCTCAATGCCCTTTATATGACAAAGGATAAAGGCATATATATTGGCGCTCATGTCATCGTTGGTTTTCCTACAGAGTCAAAAGAGGAGATGCTTTTAATGGCAGATGAGGTTTCCTGTATCCCGGTTGATTTTCTCAAGATCCACCATCTTCAGGTTATAAAAGACACACCCCTTGAGATAATCTATAGAGAAAACCCATTTCATCTTTTCAGTTATGAGGAATATATTGATTTCATAACCGATTTCATAGGAAGACTTTCTCCAGGGATTATTCTCCAAAGACTCTTTGCTACTGCACCTGATAACATCCTCATAGCGCCACGATGGGAAAAGGGCAGACAGGAGATTTTAAGGGATATAGAAAAACACCTTGAACTCAGAGACATTTATCAGGGCAAAAATATGAAATTTTTTGCCAGGACGTAATAGTTGCTATTTTTTACTAAGGAGTTCATAAGTAAGACCACATTTACTGTCATTCCAGCTTGTCTGGAATCCTTCTTAAAGAAAGATGCTGGACAAGCCAGCATGACAGAATAGTTATAGGAATGTGACCTTACATATGGTCTCATTAGTAACTTTAAACTTTTAACTTTTAACTATACGGGTCTGAATACCCGGTATCCTGGAGAGCACAACCTCGTCGATCTGTTCAGGGTTGAGGTATTTTTCTGCATACTGAAGGTAAACCTTCTCACTGATAAAGACGTCAAATAAATCAGGATCAACATGCCCATTTTCTTTCATAGCACCCAGAATATTTAAAGATTCCATAAGTGTCTTGCCCTTTTTGTAAGGTCTTTCTTTTGCAGTGAGCGCTTCAAAGATATCTGCAATGGCGATGATTCTCCCCTGCAATGGAATCTGATTCCCTTTAAGTCCCTTTGGATATCCTTTTCCATCCATTCGCTCATGATGTGCTTCGGCAAATTTTGGCACATTGCGCAGAGATTTTGGATATGGGAGTGATTCAAGCAATTTGATTGTGGTTTCTACGTGCTGATTGATCACCTCACGGTCTTTCGGCGTGATTGTTCCCTCTGCAGAAGTAAGATTGTAAAACTCATCATCAGAAAAAATAGGTTCCTTTTCACCATCTCTGGTCCATTTGTATTTATTAGCTATCTCTTTTAATCTTTCTTTATGGCTCTCATCCATGAACTCTTCTCCTATATTACAGGTTCGAACAAAATCCCTGTCTCCATCAATTTGTTTTAAGACCTCTTTCAATTCTCCTTCTAATTTTGAAAAGTCCATCTCACCCACCATTCTCATAGCAGATAATTTTTTGCGCAAAAAAGAAATCTGTGCATCTCGCTTCATAATCTCAAAGCGTGAGTCAATCAGGTGAATTCGGTCAAAAATTGTTTCCAGTCTCGTAGCCTTGTCAACGACGTGTATCGGAGTGCTCACTTTCCCGCAGTCATGCAACATTGCGGCTACTTTCAGTTCATAGAGTTCCTCATCGGAAAACGTAAAGTCCTTGAAAACACCATCCTTTTTATTACGGACAGCTTCTGCAAGCATCATAGTCAAATCAGGCACGCGTCTGCAATGATCACCTGTATAAGGAGATTTTTCGTCAATCGCCTTTGCAATGAGTTCAATAAGGGAATCAAAGAGCTTCTTGAAGTCTTCAACCAATTTATTTTTTGATAATGCTACGGCAGCTTGAGAAGCAAGGGTTTCTAACAGGCGCCTGTCTTCCTCTGAGAAAGGTGCCACTTCTTGAGTTAGCCTATTCTGGGCATTTGTGAGCTGCAAAACACCAATGATCTCATTTTCATGATCTTTCATGGGAACACTCAGGAATGATCTTGAACTGTAGCCTGTTCTCCTGTCAAAGTCACGATTGCCGGAAAAATCAAAGCCATCTGCTGTGTAGATATCAGAGATACTGATAGTCTCATCCTTGAGCACTGAATATGCCGCAACATTGCTGGTATTCGGATTTCCTTCGCTATCAAAGAGGGGGATATAGATACCATAAGAGCTGTCCATTACAAGGTTTAATGAATCAATGTGCATGACTGAAAGTTTCAATCGCTTATCCTCTGTCAAGGTATACAAAGCACATCCATCGGCATTGGTAATCCCCTTAGCACTCAGTAAAATAAGTTCCAGCAGGCGATTGTTATTCTTCTCAGCAGAAAGGGCTATCCCGATACGGTTGAGTGTGCTCATAGTTTTAAAATAGTTTTCTATGCTATCCGCCATTTCATTAAAGGATGTACCTAACTCTTCAAATTCGTCCTTCGTCCTTATCTTTACCTGATCTCCGAAATTCTTTGCTGCGACCCTCCGGGTTGCATCACGCAATACTTCAATAGGCACCAAACTTCTCCTTATCTGCCTGAGGCTAAGGAATGTCACTATCAGAAAAGTAAGAATTACAACGAGCTGAAAAATCTTTTTAAAGTAATTGAGCGGCGCAAGAATGTCAGATTTGGATTGGCTGTAGACCACTACCCACTTATCAAAAAAATCAGAAACCATAAAAATATTTCGATAAGCTGCCATGTATTTTTCACCCTTGTAAGACCATGTAAATCGGCCGGATGCCGGATTCTCATGCATTGCGTCTTTTAATTCCTGCAAGGGGTAATATTCTGGAAATGAAGAAAAAAGTATATTGTTAAACCGACCGAGCACAAGAAGCTCAGTTGCGGGCGATAGAAATCCCTCCTCACCCCATAGATATTCCGGATTAACTTCTCCAACCAAGGTCTTCCGGGCTGAAGAATGAAGGACTTTAACCATAAAAATCCTTGTAAACTTTTCCATGCCTGGGTGGGTTAAAACCAAGGCCTTGCCGTCATCTACATGTTGTTGTTCGTCTCTG
>DAITNM010000064.1:0-4779 GCA_036834585.1 Thermodesulfovibrionales bacterium
TATCCTCTCATAAAATATCAAAGCATTTCTATCTGCTTAACTTGCTCCAAAACTCTCTTGGTGTAAGTATTTCAACATTCTTATATTTTTTCAAGCTCAGTAAATCTTCGTCGCCTGTTATGATAAATCTGGCATTACCACTAAGTGCAGTTCCGATTATATTTATATCGTCTTTATCCCTGCAAACAGACTCATGTAACTCTTCAGGCATTACCACCTCTGCCTGATTCCTTAAATAACTAACTATATCATTGACACTGCTTTGTGTTAGATGTATTTTGTCAATCAATTTCTCTTTTACTTCTAAAAGAATATATTCGCTTATAATGATACTATGATCGAGCAGGCATATTTCAAAGATATCCGAGCACAGACCCTTTGTAGCAAAGGCAGCAACAATGACATTTGTATCCAGCACGACCCTCATGAGATGGCCTTAAATACATCCTCATCTGTTAATAGTCCCTGTGCTTCGGCAAAGGGCAGGACCCGTTTCCTGAGCTGACGAAACCTCCTTACTGCAAGATAACGGGAAATGGCATCCCTGATAATCTCGCTCTTTGTGGTCTTCCCTATCTTTGCTGCTGTTTCCAATTCTTTCTGTAACTTTTTAGGCAATCTTATGGTAATAGTATCCTTCATTTCTGACCTCCTGAGATTTGTAAGACAATGTAACACAATATATAGATATTTGTCAATGGAGGTTCTATGGATAAAATCTACAATTCTGCGAGGCAGGATTATAGTGTTTGAGCGGATTTTTTGCCCTACGAGTCGTAGACCGACAGTTAAAACACCCCTCTATCCAGTGTCCTGTACTGAATAGCCTCTGAGACGTGGTGGGATTGGATCTCTTCTGATGCTTCAAGGTCAGCAATGCTGCGGGATAATTTCAGTATCCTTGTATATGCCCTTGCAGAAAGGGAGAGTTTATTCATTGCCATCTCAAGGAGGCTCTGTGCATCTGGCTTGAGCTTGCAGTATTTCTTTATATGCCTTGTCTTCATCCGGCCATTTGAATAAATCTTCTTTTCATCCTTAAAACGTTCAAGCTGAATTGCCCTTGCGGTATCTACCCTTTTTCTAATCTCTCCTGATCTCTCTCCAGAATATTCTGTTGAAAGGTCTTTGTACGGCACTGCCGGAACCTCTATATGGATATCAATCCTATCAAGCAGGGGGCCTGAAACCCTGTGTCTGTATCGGTGTATCTGAGAATGAGTGCATATGCATTGGTGCCTGCTGTCTCCAAGATAACCACAGGGACAGGGGTTCATGGCAGCAACGAGCATAAAGCTGGCTGGATATGTGATGGATGCAACAGCCCTTGATACAGTTACTTCACCATTTTCAAGGGGCTGCCTCAGGACCTCAAGCACATTCCTTTTGAATTCAGGCAGCTCATCCAAAAAGAGAACTCCATTATGGGAAAGACTGACTTCTCCAGGCTTTGGCACCTGACCTCCTCCAACTAATGCAACATCCGAGATCGTATGATGGGGGTAGCGGAAAGGCCTTGTTGCAAGGAGGGGCTGTCCATCCCTGAGGAGACCAACAACACTATGTATCCTTGTTGCCTCCAATGCCTCATCAAAAGTCATACCCGGAAGTATTGTTGAAAGCCTCTTTGCAAGCATCGTTTTTCCTGAACCCGGAGGCCCAATCATCAGCACATTGTGACCACCAGAAGCAGCAACCTCAAGCGCCCTCTTAGCATGTTCCTGACCTTTGACCTCAAAGAAATCGTCTTCATAGATTGAGTTTTCTTCCATAGCCTTATTAATATTTACTTCAAAGGATTTCTGAAGTTTGTTATCACTCAGGAAATCAATAACCTCAGGAAGACTCTTTATTCCGAATACTGAGACACCTTGAACAACAGCAGCCTCCGGTGCATTCTCTTGTGGAAGAACTAACCCTTTAAGACCAAGCTCTTTTGCCTTTAATGCCATTGACAGAGCACCTTTTACAGGTTTAATCCTTCCGTCAAGGGAAAGCTCCCCTGTAAAGAGATAACCTTCAACACAATCCGTTCCGATTATGCCTTCAGCAATAATGATTCCAATTGCAATCGGAAGGTCAAAAGAAGAACCCTCTTTCTTTAGATCAGCAGGTGCGAGATTAACAGTCACTTGCTTGAGGGGAAAAGCAAATCCAATGTTCTTGAGTGCTGCCCTTACCCTGTCCTTTGATTCCTTGACAGCAGTATCTGGAAGACCAACCATTGAGAAATGAGGCAAACCCCTTGATGTGATGTCCACCTCAACCTCAACAGTATGGGCATCGATCCCGATAATACTTGCACTCAGGACCCTGGATAGCATTGGATAGATTATATTTTTAAGCCTCTCAGAAATGCAATATGGTAAAATATCTATCTTCAGAATGACAGAAAACTGAAAGGAATGAGATGGCACAAGTACAGATAAGCATAGAAGAGGAGATGAAGGGTTCCTATCTTGATTACGCCATGAGCGTGATCATTGGAAGGGCACTTCCTGAAGTCAGAGACGGATTGAAACCTGTCCAGAGAAGGATCCTCTATGCCATGTTCAGGGAGGGACTTCTTCCTGGAAGGAAATTTTCTAAATGTGCAGGCGTTGTAGGAGAAGTCTTAAAAAAATATCACCCCCATGGTGACACAGCTGTTTATGATGCCCTTGTTAGGCTTGCTCAGGATTTTAATATGCGTTATCCCCTTATTGATGGACAGGGCAATTTCGGCTCTGTCGATGGAGACCCGCCAGCAGCTTACAGATATACTGAGGCGAGGCTTGCTGCCATTGCAGAAGAACTCCTCGCTGACATAGACAAAGAGACGGTTGACTTCATCCCGAATTTTGATGAGACAACAGAAGAACCTGTTGTTTTACCATCGAGAGTTCCAAATCTCATCATAAACGGCTCATCAGGTATTGCTGTTGGTATGGCCACAAATATCCCTCCCCACAACCTTGGAGAGATTATTGACGGGCTTGTCATGCTCCTTGAAAATCCAGAGGCCGGGATTAAAGACCTGATGACAGTCATAGCGGGTCCTGATTTTCCAACAGGGGGCATTATCCATGGCACAGAGGGAATCATCCAAGCTTACAATGAAGGAAGAGGGCTTATAAAAGTAAGGGCAAAGGCAAGGATTGAACGGGAGCACAGAGGAGATGAGAATATCATCATTACAGAGCTCCCTTATCAGGTTAATAAGGCAAGGCTGATTGAGAAGATTGCTGAGCTTGTGAGGGAAAAGAAGATTATCGGGATATCAGAACTGCGTGATGAATCTGACAGGGATGGTATAAGAGTCGTACTTGAACTGAAAAGGGGTGAAATAGCAGAGGTCATGCTGAATAATCTTTATAAGCATACGCAGATGGAAAGCACCTTCGGCATCATTATGCTCACCCTTGTGAATGGTCAGCCACGGGTATTGGGCTTGAAAAGAGTCCTCAACTATTTCTTGCAGCATCGAAGGGAAGTAATACTGAGGAGAACACGCTTTGAACTCAGAAAGGCTGAGGAGAGGTTACATATCTTAGAGGGATTAAAGATAGCCCTCGACCATCTCGATGAGATCATAGCCCTTATAAGAAAATCAAGGACACCCGAGGAGGCAAGGACTGCATTAATGAAAACTTATCCTCTCTCTGAGATACAGGCCCAGGCAATACTCGACATGAAACTCCAGAGGCTGACAGGTCTTGAGAGGGAAAAGATTGTAAAAGAATTTGGTGATATACTCAAAGAGATAGAGAGATTGAAGGCAATACTGGGAAGTGAGGCCCTCGTTTCAAATATTATCAAAGAGGAACTCTCTGAGATCAAGAAGAAATATGCTGACGAGAGGAGGACAGAGATTGCTTCAGAAACAAAAGAGATTACCATAGAAGACCTCATCATGGATGAGGAAATGGTCATCACCGTTTCTCATCAAGGATACATAAAGAGGAATCCTTTAAGTACATACAAAAGCCAGAGAAGGGGGGGAAAGGGTCTTATCGGAATGGAGACAAAAGAAGAGGACTTTGTTGAACAGCTTTTCATAGGAGCGACCCATGACTACATGCTCTTCTTTTCTAACCTTGGCCGTCTGTACTGGCTAAAGGCATTCCAGATACCTGAGGCAGGCAGGGCTACAAGAGGCAAACCACTTGTAAACCTACTGTCCCTCTCAGAAGGGGAGAGGATTACAACAGCCCTCCCTGTTCGTCAATTCAAAGAGGGCTTTCTCGTGATGTTCACCGAGAAAGGAATAGTAAAAAAGACTGCCCTCGAAGACTATAGCAATCCTCGCGGAAAGGGAATTATCGCAATAACCCTCGATAAAGGTGACGAACTCATTGCTGTTAGAAAGACGGATGGGAAAAGCGATCTTATTATAGGAACGAGAAACGGCCTTTCAATACGATTTAATGAGGAAGATGTGCGTGACACAGGCCGTACTTCAATGGGAGTAAAAGGAATTAAACTCATAAAAGGAGACGAGGTTGTCTCAGCATTAGTAGCAGAGGAAAAGACAGCAATCCTGACTGTGACAGAAAAGGGGCTTGGTAAACGCTCAAAAATAGAGGATTATCCTGTTCAGCATCGTGGCGGAAAAGGTGTAATCTCTATCAAAATCGCAGAGAGAGGTGGTCAGGCAGTTGGCCTTATGCAAGTCAGAGATGAGGATGAAGTAGTTATGATAACCAGCTCAGGGAAGATCATAAGGACCTTGGCAAAAGATATCTCCCTTCATGGAAGGAACACTCAGGGTGTAAGGCTCATGGATGTCGGAGAAGATAA
>DAITNM010000065.1:0-4762 GCA_036834585.1 Thermodesulfovibrionales bacterium
TCCCCTGCATGGAGACCATCAGGGGTTAAGAATGTCTCTGTTAAATAAAATGATTTTTAAGGGAATCAGGGATGATAAGAGTCCGGAGGAATGTACACTATAAAAGTTTGTCGACTCCCATTTAGTCAAACCACATAACTGTGTGTTACACTAAAAAAAGTATGAAACCAACCATCTTTACCCGCATGGTCATTGGCTATCTCGCCATATTTCTTCCTGTCATAGCAGTTAATGCATATGCCATTTCGCAGCTTAACCTTTTTAACAGGCTCACCGGTTACATTCTGGAGATCGACAACCGCATGAGAGACTTTGAAAAAAAACTTACCGATTCCCTTTTGTCACAGATGCGCTATGAAAGGAAATATATCATTACAAAAGATAAAGAACTCCTTAATCAGTTTATACTCTCTGGAAAGGAATTCAGTCAATACATCAACGAGGCGGCTTCCGTTGCAGATACTGCACATAAACAGGAAGCATTAGTCAGGATAAAGGATTACTATGAACTTTATAAGTCTCTGTTCAATGAAGAAGTAGATTTATTAAATACAGGTAAAACCTATTCCCAGGATTTGTACAGAGAGAAAAAGGAAAAAGCAGTGGACGGAATAACAGGAGAGTTGAGAAACTTAAAGCTCTACATTGAGCAGGACACCTATGAAAAGATAAGAAACCTGGGAAAGTCCGGTGCAAGGGCACAGTGGATAACCATGGTAATGGCTGCAATATCTATCCTTTCAGGGATTATTATTTCCATTTTCATCACGAGGAGTATCACTAAACCCCTTTTTTTTATGAAGAAAAAAACCAGGGAAATTGCCAGAGGTGATTTTGAGGGTAATTTAGATCTATCATCTCCGCCAGAAATAGGAGAGCTGGCTCAGGCCTTTAATTTAATGTGCAAAAAACTGAAGGAAATGGATAAAATGAAGTCTGACTTCTTCTCATTGATGGCCCATGAACTACGCACACCTCTTACCTCTATTAAAGAAGGGACAAACCTCTTATTAGAGGGTATAGGAGGAGAAGTATCTGATAAACAAAAAAAGCTTTTTAGAATTATAGCCGAGGAGAGTAATCGTTTGATTGACCTGGCCAATTCCCTGCTGGATCTATCAAAAATGGAGGCTGGGATGACGGCCTTCAACTTTATTGATTCAGACATTAAATACTTGATAAATAAAACTGTTTCTGAGATGGAACCTCTGGCCATGGCTAAAAATGTGAGCATCAAAGTGGAAATGCATCAGGATTTGCCTCATGTCAAAATGGATGGAGATAGGATTCTTCAGGTGCTCAGGAACCTGATAGGCAATGCCATAAAATTTACACCAGGAGGCGGTCATGTAACAATATCCGCACAATCTGATGGAAAAGGGGTGAGTGTATCTGTAGCGGATACAGGACCAGGCATTCCGAAAGAAGATTTAAATGCAATCTTTGATAAATTTAAGCAGGCTTCCATTACGGGTTATAATAAAATTAAAGGAACAGGTCTGGGTCTGGCTATTGCCAAATATATAATAAACGCCCATGGAGGTAAGATTTGGGTAGAAAGCGAACCGGAGCATGGAAGTATATTTATATTTGTATTACCAGCATAATATTTATATCCTTTAGTGGTTGTGCCGCCCTGAAAGAAATGAAAGCGGAAAGGGATGCCGGAGAACATCTCATTGTGGCACAAAAATTCCTTGCCCAGGGAGATTACGAGGGGTCTCTGAAAGAAAACCAGAAGGTCCTATCATTATTTGAGAATACCCCTCCTGGAGATGAAGCCCTCTTTAATATGGGACTCATTTACGCCCATCATGAATATCCAAAAAGGGACTATAAAAAGTCCCTTGATCTCTTCAAAAAGCTGGTCAAGGTGTATCCACAGAGCCCCTTAGTTGTACAGGCTAAAATATGGATAGGGATACTTCAGGAGAATGAAAGATTAAACAATGAGATTGAGGAATTAAACAAGGCTATAAAGAAAACAAAAGAAGTGGATATCGAGATAGAAGAAAAAAAGAAGGAACTTTCAAAATAAAAACATGTCCAAAGAAAAGCTATTAGTTGTGGATGATGATAGCAACCTATTAGAGCTAATAAAGATGAGGCTTGAATCAGCAGGTTATGAGGTGGCCACAGCCTTGAATGAAGAAGAAGCGATAACAGTTGTTAAGGAAGAGGCCATTCCCCTTTCCATTGTTGACCTCAAGCTTGTTCGCAAAGATGGCATATCATTGATGGAGGAATTGCATTCTATAAACCCCAATATGCCTGTTATCCTCCTTACTGCTCATGGGAGTATTGAGAGTGCTGTGGAGGCAATGAAAAAAGGAGCCTTTGACTATCTCACCAAACCCTTTAATCCCCAGGAACTTCTCGTCCAGGTTGAAAGGGCACTGGAGAAGCGCAGGCTAACCACTGAAATTGAAAGGCTAAAAGGGCTTTTGAAAGAAAAATATGATTTTCAAAACATTGTTGCTAAGAGTGAAAAGATGCAGCATGTGCTGGAACGGGTGTCTCATATCGCAAAAACTGATTCCACTGTTTATATTTATGGCGAGAGCGGCACAGGCAAAGAGCTAATTGCAAAGGCCCTCTATCTTGCCAGTGAAAGAAAAGATAAACCCTTTGTGGCTATAAACTGTGCTGCTATCCCCGAAACGCTGCTGGAAAGCGAGCTTTTTGGTTTTGAAAAAGGCGCATTTACCGGCGCTATCAGAGACTCTAAAGGTTTATTTGCCCAGGCCCATCAAGGAACTATTTTTCTGGATGAGATTGGGGATATGCCTCTTTCTATTCAGGCAAAGCTATTGAGGGTGCTTCAGGAGCAGCAGTTCTATCCTGTTGGTAGCGAAAAACCTATAAAAGTCGATGTCAGGATTATTGTGGCTACTAACAAAGATCTGGAGGCTGAGGTTAAAAATGGCTCTTTCCGTGAAGACCTTTTTTACAGGATCCATGTTATTCCTATAAAGTTACCTTCCCTGAGGGAGAGGAAAGAAGATATACCTATTCTGGTAGAAGATTTTTTAAAAAAATTCAACCAGAAGATTAAAAAAAATATAAAAGGCCTCACCTCCTCAGCAATAAAAAAACTTATGCTCTATGACTGGCCAGGAAATGTGAGGGAGTTAGAGAATACAATTGAGTACGCAGTTGCCTTAACCCAACAGGATGTCATAAATGAAGATATGATTCTTCCTGCAAAGGATTTACCTGCAGAGCCGTTAAAACCCCTTAAAGAAGCAAGGGAAGACTTTGAAAAGGCATACCTTATTCGCCTTCTCGAATTCACCGGAGGCAATGTGAGCAGGGCTGCAGAACTGGCAGGAAAATATCGGGCCGATTTCTATAACCTCATTAAAAAATATAACCTCAAAATAGAAGATTTTAAAAACCTGCATAAAGTGTCATGAAATTGGTGTATGAGATTCCATACATAATTATAAGTATATGAATTTTTGCTAAAATTTTACGCTTGCACCTGACATCCCCTCAATTCTAACTATCTACAATGTATAATAATCCATACAGAATGGATCCCCTTTAAAGAGGATCCGCAGGGCCAATAATTAATATTTTTCTTTAAATATCAAATAGTTAATAAGATTTAACTACCTCTGGCACATCATTTGCCTTTTGATCCCTATCTACCTTTTCTCCTTTTCTCGCCTCAATAAGCTGCTGCCTGACCCCCGGCAGCAGCACCTTTAAAGAAAGGAGGTACGAACATACTCTATAAATAGAGTACGGGAGGTGTCAGAAATAACTTAACGAAAGGAGGTGAAATTATGATTACTAAAAGGCTACTCATCTTATTGGTGGCTATAGTATTTACCCTTAGTGTTGCGGGCCTAAGCTTTTCAGCACAAGAGGTAAAGGGAACTGTCACCAAGATTGAAGGTAGTAAATTGACTATTATGGACGACGTGGGTAAGGAAAAAATAGTAAAGATTAAAGATCAGGAGAGCTTAAAGGAGATTACGCTTGGAGACAGGGTTTCGGTAAAGGACGGTATGTTGACAAAAGAGACTGTCGAATCACCCAAACCCTACCATAGCCCCAAGTAATTAACCTCTGAAGTCTGCGGGATGAAGGTTTTTAACTTCATCCCGCAGCAAGATACGAGAAACAGGAAACAGGTTATGACTGTTATGATAATCAGCGGTATTAAAAGATTCATGAAAATGAGCCGAATCCTTGAGAATGCGGGGATAACAAACATCTTTTTTTATAACTCAACCCTTAGGCGGGTATTGGGAGAGCCGATATTTCACGTTGTTAAATTAATGGATTTTCTGATTCTTGGCAGAGATGCAAATTCTCTTACCTATTTAAAGGATATATTAGACGAGGCGAGACAGAGAAATATACCTGTAATTTCAGAAGACCGTATCTTGTAGTCGATAAGTTGAATACAAGGACATCTCTATAATCACACACTCCTTGAGCTGCTTTCCAATCTTGAAGAAATATGTAAATATATTGCTAAAGATTCAGAGTACCACTCCAGCCCTTTAACTATCAGAACAAAGACTAAAAACATGTCAATTAGTCTTGACAATTTTACTAAAAGTTCATATCTTGAATCTTACGAGAAAGTTATATAAAAACTAAATGTTTCTAAAAGTCGGGCATAGAGGGGCAAGGGTGTATGAAATTGAGAATACGCTGGAGAGTTTTCAGAAGGCAATTGAATTAGGGGTAAATGCCATTGAACTGGATGTACAAAAATCAAAGGATGGGAAATTAATTATCCTCC
>DAITNM010000066.1:0-4758 GCA_036834585.1 Thermodesulfovibrionales bacterium
AACCTTCAGAATTTTCTCAATGATGCCATCGGAATCAGGAAAGCTCCAGTATTTTTCATCAGGGCGCCATTTTCGACCGTCAATGGTTTTAACCTTTGCGACAAGCTGAGGATGATACTGGAAGATAACTGTTATTTTACCCGAGAAGTCTCTGCTAAGTGTGATTACTCCCATTTGGTCTCACCCTCCCCTCGCCCCTCCTCTTCGAGTCATAGACCATCAAGGGAGGGGAACATATTAATTAGATGAGGAATTGTATGGATAATTATTGATTAAAGACCTTATGATGTCAAGAAATTTCATGTAACATTTGCCACTGTCCGAACGACATCGGTCAGCCAAACCCTCCCCTCTTCTGATATAATTCAAGCATGCTCGATAAGGAACTTCTCACAAAGGCATTGAAAAAAGCCATATCTTCCGGTGGTGAATATGCAGAGATATTTGTAGAAAATAAAAAGCCTACTCTCATTCACCTTGAAGACAGCAAGATTGAAAAGGTCATCTCTGGCGTTGATTATGGACTAGGCATTCGTCTCATTTATGATGGCAGAACTGCTTATGCATACAGTAATGACCTCTCAGAAGAATCCCTTCTCAATGCTGCATCTGAGGTGAGTAAAGCTGCTTCTAAGAAAGCTACTGATTCTATTATTGACCTAAAGACAAAATCTCCCTCTGTCTCTTTTGATATAAGGCTCTTTCCAGAAAATGTACCGGTAGAGAAAAAGATTTCTCTTGTAAGAAAAGCAGACAATATTGCAAGAGGTTATGACAGCCGGATAAGACAGGTCAGTGTCATATACAACGACTTTATTCAGAAAGTCCAGATTGCAACAACAGAAGGAACAATTGCTGAGGATGAAAGGATTCACACACTGTCAGTAATTCAGGTGGTTGCATCAGATAATGGTATAGTACAGACTGGGTATGAATCCATAGGTGGTTCTCTCGGCTTCGAACTCTTTGATGAAATTGATACAGAGGAGTTAAGCCTGAAGGCTGCTAAAAGGGCTATAATGATGCTCACAGCAAGAAGAGCTCCTGGCAGGAGGATGCCTGTTGTTATTTCATCTGAAGCAGGAGGCACGATGATACATGAAGCTATAGGTCATGGTCTCGAGGCTGACCTTGTCCAGCAAGGGTTATCGATTTACTCAAAGAAGATGGGACAGGAGATTGCATCATCCCTTGTAACTGTAATAGACGACTCAACTATTCAAAAGAAGAGAGGCTCCTTCAGGTTTGATGATGAAGGTATGCCTTCTCAGCATACTGTCCTTTTGGAAAAAGGGATTCTTAAGAGCTATATGTACGATAAATTAACCGCAATAAAAGATGGTGTTTTGTCAACAGGCAATGGAAGAAGGCAATCTTACCAATACAGACCAATACCGAGGATGACAAACACATTCATTGCACCCGGTGATACTCCTCCAGAGAAGATAATTAATTCTGTAGATTACGGCCTTTTCGTTAAGAAAATGGGAGGGGGACAGGTAAATACAATTACCGGTGATTTTGTTTTTGACGTTCAGGAAGGTTATCTTATCAAAAAAGGCTTGGTAGAAGAAGCTGTAAGGGGTGCAACACTTGCAGGAAATGGGCCAGAGGTCTTGAAATCTATAGACATGGTTGGCTCAGATTTGGGTTTTTCAATCGGGACATGTGGTAAAGATTCCCAAGGTGTCCCTGTCTCTGATGCAATGCCAACAGTCAGGATTCCTGAGATAGTTGTTGGTGGTGAGGTATAGCACTGTGTCAAATATTACTCAATCTATAGACGATAAACAACACTCCTCTTAAAATTGAACCCTTATAGGTCTATAAGGAAGTGTTCATGTATTCTTCATAAACCCTTTCAAAAAGCCTTTGCCCGTCAGGTAGCGGCTCATTTTAAGTTCCAAGGGACTGCTGGCATCGTATTTGCTTAAATCAAATCCGCACAATCATGCGTTTACAAAGGACATTAAAACAAGAGGTAGTTTTTGAAGGTATCGGACTTCATACCGGGCGGTATTCAAAAGTACGCCTGAAACCAGCCCAGAGAGACACGGGAATTGTATTTACAAGGACTGATAAGGAAATAGCAATAAAAGCCTCTGTGGGTTCAGTCATTGATACTGCCTTCTCCACCACTATCGGATATGATGGGGTAAAGATCAGGACTGTTGAACATATCCTCGCTGCCTTATCCGGCCTTGGGATAGACAATCTTATCGTTGAAGTCACAGGGCCTGAGATCCCGATTCTCGATGGAAGCTCAATAGAACTGACAAGCATTATCCTGCAAGGTGGAATTGCAAAACAGGGCAAGAAGAGACCCTACATCAGGATAATAAAGCCGATGACTCTTATTGACGGCAATACTGAAATTGCCGCTTTTCCCTTCAATGGAAGACGAATAACATACAGAATTCATTTCAACCATCAATTACTTGGTGAGCAGATTCTGAGTTTAGACCTCACAGAAGAAAGCTTTGTAAAGGAGATAGCTCCTGCAAGGACATTCGGTTTTCTCAAGGACGTCGAATACCTGAGGGCGAATGGATATGCAAAAGGCGGTTCTTTTGAAAATGCCATAATTCTCAGTAGAGACGGCATATTAAACTCCTCCGGGCTAAGGTTCAAAGATGAATTCGTTCGCCATAAAATACTCGACCTGATTGGTGACCTTTCCTTAATAGGTCTTCCCATTTACGGCCATGTCTTTGCCAGCAAGGCAGGACATGCAACAAATCTTAAATTCCTGAAAAAGCTCCTCTCCCATCAGGACTGCTGGGAGCTAGTCTCAGAGATGCCTCAACCTTCCCTCGCCTATACATAACCCCGTTAGAAAGCATAGGTCTTTTACATGAATGGCAGGGTTTTCTAACCGTGTAAAATATCTTTATTTTCAATAGGTTATAATATTTCTCTTGATATTTTTGGTGGAATTTAGTTTCATTATTAGGAAGAAGACCGCAAAAAAAGAGGCTGGAGAACTCCTTCTCCAGCCTGAAAATCGTGTGTGAGCGTGTGAAGCGGAACTATTTCTTTTTTGCGGTCTTCTTCTTGGCTGCTTTCTTTTTTGCTGCTGCCTTTTTAACTGCCACTAATACTCACCCCCTTTCTCTCCCGCACTCAATAAGTAAGTCCGCCTAAGGCGGGCAAGTGCGGGACACTTTGAGCTCACAATCTTCCTATAAGGATAATCCTTTTATCTGACAGGAGTTTTTTCAGATAGGAATCACCCTTTTTCCTCTTCATTTTGTATTCGTCCTCATCAATGATTGTGCAGTTAACCTTCCGATCAAATCTTCTTTCAATATCCTTTAATTCTTTTGTGAGGGACGATTGCGCACCTATAACAAACAGATTAACGGTATTTACATCAAGTCCTTCTGCATACGGACCATACAGAAAAGCGACCTTTGCACCAGAGGCCCTCAGGACTGCCTTAAGTGCACCCGGCAATCCGAGTGACTTTGTTATCAGATTTTTCAGCTCAGAAAACAGGGGTGACTCTGTGTTAGCCCGAAAGTATTTTAGATTGGCAACCTTTTCACTGATTACAATGCCCATCTTTTCGAGATTGTCAAGCTCTCTTTTAACACCGGAGGGATTTTTCCTGAGGAGTTCTGCAATCTCTCTGATATAGAACTGTTCGTCCGGACTGTTCAAAAGCAGAGAGAGTACATCTGCCCTTATTGATGATGAGAATAAATTCTTTAACATTCTCTCACTATATAAATGTATACAGTAAAAAATTCTATTTGTCAACAAAAAAATTCAAATTAAGAACAGAAAATGCATTTTAGTAAACAATAAATTTATTAGTGCTTTTTTAGAACAATTGTTCAGAAATCGTAAACTTTCACTTCAGAATCATTTCTCTGACCTTCTTGAGATTCTCTGGATCATCATACTCTTGTTTCTTTGGTGTCTCAAGTATTAAAGGTATGTTCCTGAAAGGAGGATGCTTAATAAACTGTTTTAATCCCTTTGTGCCTATCTTTCCCAGGCCGATGTGTTCATGTCGATCAATTCCTGAGCCTAAATACCCTTTTGAGTCATTAAAGTGAATAAGCTTAAGTTTATCCAGACCGATGTGGTGTTTTATCTCCTCTGTAATTTGTTCAATCCCTTTATCACTCCGGATATCATAACCAGATGCAAAGGCATGGCATGTATCAATGCATATTCCTGCTATGAATGATCCCTTAACGGCATTGATAATCTCTGACAGATGTATTATCTGATAGGAGATATCCCCCCTTTCACCAGCAGTATTTTCTATAATGAGACCGGCTTTCCATCTCCCTCTCAGAGAAACTTCATTTAAAGCAACGATTGTTCTCTTCCTCGAAATATGTTCATCATCATCCGACGCACTCCCCGGATGGAGTATAACGTACTCTGCTCCGATAACATCAGCCCTTTCCATTTCTATAACAAGGAGATTAATGGACTTTCTCTGCAAATCCTTATCCCTTGATGCCAGGTTTATCAGATATGAAGCATGAATATAAATAGGTGAGATATTTAAATGAGACCTGAGTGATTGAAACATCAATGCCTCTTCGTCAGTAATATTTTTCACAGCCCATCCCCTCGGGTTATGAGAAAATATCTGCATTGTATTGCAGCCCAAAGCATTTGCCCTTTCTAAACTGCGATGTAACCCTCCGGCAATAGATGTATGGACACCGATCCTTCGCATCATCTCTCCAATCATCTCTCGAAAATAGAGATAGGAAATGCTGTCTCAGAATTTTT
>DAITNM010000067.1:0-1274 GCA_036834585.1 Thermodesulfovibrionales bacterium
AGAATAAATGATGTAAGGTTTAAAAATAAAAAGGCAGCGTATCTTGTGAAGGCAAGAAATTTCTTCTCGAAGAACGGAAAGATTTGCATTAAACCTGCTATCGGTCAATTCAAAGATATCTACGAATGCAGGGAATGGTTAGTCAAAAACATAACCGGATTTGGCTATAAGGAAGCGAGCCATTTCTTGAGAAATATTGGATTCGGAGAAGACATTGCTATTCTTGACAGACATATTTTGAAAAACTTGAAAAACTTGAAGGTAATAAGTGAAGTCCCTGAATCTCTTAGCAGAGCAAAATATCTGGATATTGAGAAAAGGATGGCTGCCTTTTCAAAACAGATGCATATACCTCTTTCACACCTTGACCTCCTCCTTTGGTATAAGGAGACAGGAGAGATATTGAAATAGCTTCACGATGTTAAATAGTCCCCGTCACCAGGATTGTATCGTCAAGAATTGTCTCTCTTATATTTTTCAACTCTGCTTTTAGAAACCATCCCGTAATTTCTTTCGGGGAATAACATCTTCCTGACTGTGTATTAACGAGCATATTCACCGAAAAGAGGGCACTCTGCAAAGGATGGGTTCTATCCTCAGATATGGAAAACTCCTGAATCACTATCCTTCCCTGCCTGTTCAACGCATTCCTGCATTTTTTCAATATCTGCAGATTTCTCTTCCCTGAATATGCATGCAATATCTGGCTGATAAAGATAAGGTCATACCCTTTACCGATATCATCGCTTGTAAAATCTCCGCTCATAAAATGTATGCCTTTTATCTTTTGCTCCTCAACAAGTTTTTTCGCGATCTCGATCGTCTCAGGGTAATCAAAAAGAGTTACTTTCACACCTCTCTTTGCCATCTCAACGGAATATGTCCCCGGGCCACCGCCGAGATCAAGAGCGGTCTTAACGCCTTTCAGTCCTACCGTCTTGATAACATCCTTTACCTTTAAGGATGCAAGGTTATGCATCCCTAAGATAAATGCCTCATGGTCATGGGCTTTACGGGCAGGTTCTCCTTTTTTTACAACCTCATCAAGGCCTGACCAGTTCTTCCATAAAGTATCGGCATGTCTTACTATGTCACCCTGATAGCACTGCTTATCTTTTACTAAGAAACGTTTAGCGATAGATGAGTTTTTATATTTATGCGTAGACTTTCGTAAAAGCCCGATGCCTGTGAGGGCATCAAGCAGTATCTCTGTTGCTCTTGAATCCATGTGAAGCTTTTGGGAAATCGCCTTTGCTGATTGAGGTGTTGTTAGA
>DAITNM010000067.1:1374-2484 GCA_036834585.1 Thermodesulfovibrionales bacterium
GCAATAGCCCTGAGGAGGGCAATAAAGGTGGTAGGGGTGGCAATAATTACCCTTTTTTGTATGCCATCCTCAATAAGGGTACCGTCCACATCGAGGGCTGAACTCAAAAAGGATTCGCCAGGGATAAAGAGAACAACAAATTCAGGAGACTGTTTAAACTGAGTCCAGTATTCCTTAGATCCGAGCTTATTCATGTGTGCTCTCACCTGCTGTGCATGTTTCTCCAGCTTTGCCTTTCTTTCATCCTCTGTTAAAGCAGAAAGAGCATCAAGATACGCATCGAGAGATACTTTTGCATCGACAACAATCTCGCGCTCCATAGGCAGATGGACTAACATATCAGGCCTCAGTCTTCCCGATTCTGTCTCAACCGAAATCTGTTCAGTGAAATCACAATGCGCAGACATACCGGAAAGCTCTGCCACACGCCTTAAAGTAATCTCACCCCATCTTCCTCGAACCTGAGGCTTCTTCAGAGCTGAAACAAGGTTACTTGTCTCTTTCTGAAGTTGCTCATGAGTTGATGCAAGTGATCTTAATTGTTCCTCAAGGCTTCCATATGCCTTATGCCTGCTTTCCTCTATAAGTCTCACCTGTTCCTCATACCTTTTCAGTGCCTCATGAAGAGGTTTTATAAGTCCATCTATTGCAACCTGATGCTCCCCGAGTTTCCCTTTTGTTTCTGCCACTACCTTGCCAAGATGTTCTGACGCAAGCCTGAGAAAGTCCTCGCTGCTACTCTTGAGAGCTGCAGATGAAAGTGCATTAAAGGTATCTGTCATCTCTGCTTTCATTGTCTCGATGAGTGCCTTCTGCTCTTCGAGACCCTTTTGGGATTCTTCAAGCCTTGTGAAGGCTTCAACCTTGGATGTTGTTTCGACCTCAAGTTCCTTTCTAACCTGGCTTATCTCCGAGTCTTTCCGCTCAACCTGCTGCCTGAGCTCCTCAACCCTTGCCTCAGCTCCGCTCGCACGTTTTTCGAGATCAGTAATCTGATTTGAATAAGAAACTTGCAGATCTCCTATCTGTTTCGCGTACAACCCCTGAAAACGGGCCTTTGCCAGTAACCATACAACAACCCCACCTATCAATATGCCAAGAATTATGTAT
>DAITNM010000067.1:2584-4742 GCA_036834585.1 Thermodesulfovibrionales bacterium
CTTTGCCAGTAACCATACAACAACCCCACCTATCAATATGCCAAGAATTATGTATGCTATTAATTCCATATTATTCCCCCTCAAAATCAAACCAATTTAAACAGGTAAGGGATGGCATTTGAGCGATTTCTTTTGCCGATAGTCCTACAAGATGTCTGTAAATATCAAGAGGCAAAAGCCTCGGAGCCCCGGTTTTGACGGGACGAGTCCGCCTAAGGCGGAGAGCGAAAATGCCATGCCCTGCCTGGTTAAATCCTCTCATATACCCACACCCGTCCACCATCTCTTATCTCCTCTATCCTCCTGACAATGCGTTTTTTATGAAGATTGAGCAATCTCATACCACTTGTATTCGCCTCAAGCTTCATGACATCAGAAAGGTCCTTTGCTGTAATTTTTCCTTTTTTAAAGATAAGATTCAGAGTCTGTTTTAAATAGTTATTAAGAGTGCCAAGGAGGATTCTCGTACCGCTTCTCATTTCAGCTATGACCGCAAGTTCTTTCCTCTCAAGGGCAACCTCTATATTTTCCTTTTGGTTTTCACTCAGGCCGGTTAAAACAATATATTTATCACCGTATTCCCCGCTCAGTAAACGGGAAATCAGTTTTGCAACTATCTCATCAGCACAGGAATAATCAATAACCCCAATCTTTGAAAAATCAAGGGCTATAACCTCTCCGGTCTTCTCATTCTCGATGTCTTTCTCAATTCGGCTTCTTATCACCTGCCCTGACTGTCTCGTAACAAGATTACTCGAACCGTTTTTTAGTTCTTCTTTGAGGAGTTTATACAGGTTGTAAGTAATCATGCTTATAAAACGCCTCTTCGATGAAAGGCAGCGTAAGCAACAGCTTTCATTTATTTTCCCCAAAAGGTTTTTGAGTTTCTTGCATCAACTGCCGTTGATTGGCAATGAAATCGTGCACTGCAATACCGCAATCATTACAAAGCACTGAATGCCACGGTTGTAGATCCATATAAAAGCCGAGAGCATTGTTGAGCAGGAGATTTTTTTCAATACTCCCTGTCACCGTTGCATAAGCCTTTCCCCCTTCTTCAATCTCCCTAAAACATCCTGAGCATTTCATCTTCCCCCTCCTCCCTACTGGTTTATATATTCAAGTAAACGTTCTTATATCTTTCTTTTTTAGTTTTGTTAGACAAATACTTCACCGTAATCAACCTCAATGCCATTCTTAATCTTTTTGTAGTAAATAATCTTTGCAGAAATTTCTTCTCTTAATGATTTTTTAAGCTTATAGGTGTCCGGTTTAATTGAAACCGGAATGTTTCCAAGATAACCGTCAATGCCTTGAGATTCATCAGTCTTTTCAGACATTTTATAACCAACTCCTTTAATCTCGGAACCTTTTTTAAGAATTGCTTCTTGAAACTGCAGACCAACAAAAGTCTGGACGATCACAAGGTCTCTTGCCCACTCATAAATCATATCTTCATCGATCTTGCGCATTGCATCCTTAAAGCCTTCAAGCATCAATATAATTTTTTCTTTAGCTATGTTTATTGCATTAGGGTATCTTTGCAAATACCACTGTTCCCATTCGTCTAATGTTTTTCCAGGAAATTCTTGGATTAAATCAGTAAGTTGGCCAACTGCTCTTGGTCTCGTGCCCTGTGCATTCTGGTTGGCAATGTTGATTAATTGAGAAACATACTTCGGAAACGACAGCGATGGAATCTCTAATGCTTGCCTGATTTGTTCATTTGTCAGCTTTATTTTCATCTGACAGCTTCTTTATTATTCTGCAAATCGATAAATTTGCTTTTGTATTTAAAATTATGAGAGGTATCTACCTGAGCCAACTTGTTCTTAATCAGGTGGGCATTGATGAAGGTCTTATTTTTTAAATAAAGATAGCATAATAGGTTACCTTTCTCATCGTGCTTCAGAGCATCAAATTTGAGGAATACTTTTTCGCCCCTTAATTTTTCCTTCAGGAATTGAAGTGCCTCACCATTTAAGCTTTTCACTTCCTTAATTCCAATTAACTTGACTCTTAAATCATTATCCAGAATCACAATCTCAGGGCTTACAACATCTTTAACTGAATAATAGGTCTCTCTTTGAGAGTCTTCATTATCTATTCTTGAGCCGAATCTTAATTTCTTTGGATCGATTTTCTTATCAAACCTCAC
>DAITNM010000068.1:0-4675 GCA_036834585.1 Thermodesulfovibrionales bacterium
AAGTGTGGCTTCGAAAGTAGCTACTCATGCGCCCTGTTCTGTATATATAGCTAAGTCCTGATTAATATAATTCAGATAGGGTTGATTTTTAAAAGAAATAATCCATATCTGATAAATAAAAGTCTAATGAGGCCGCCCTTCAGGCGGCCTTCTTCTTTCCATTCAAAATATAACCGCAAATTCAATACTTATCTTTAACCCATAAATTTTTTCACAACATCTGCATCTCTCAATTGTATTATTTGGATTAATAGACTATCGGTCTACGACCCGTAGGGGCAAAAGAAACCGCTCAAACCCTCATGCCGATTCATAGGCACAAATGTACATGAAAATTAGTAATCCCCCCATCCCCCCTTTAGAAAAGGGGGGTGAGGGGGGATTTGAATGGTCATTTTCGGGAAAAATACTATATCCTCCTTTATTGATAATCGTTTCATGAATAGAGTAGTTTAACTTTGTTTTATTATTCCTTATATATAACGTATAATATATTTTTTAAAGATGGATGAGGCAAGAGCTCATGTGTTCATTGAGGGAATGGTGCAGGGGGTCTTTTACAGAGCCTTCACAAGGGATGTCGCATATACACTCGGCCTGAATGGCTGGGTGAAAAACCTTCGGGACGGCAGAGTTGAAGCAATATTCGAAGGCAAAAAAGACCTCATAGAGAAGGTTATTAAACAATGTTACGATGGCCCCCCTGGCGCACGGGTTACCAGTGTAGAGGTCAAATGGGAAGAATCCCTGGGGGATCTGAAAGGATTTGCCATAAGGTATTGATGCCTATTAAAAAGTTCTTGTATAAAACATTTATATCTTGTCATTGCGAGCCCTTCGCTTTCTGTCATTCTGAGCGAAGCGAAGAATCTCGATGAGATCCTTCGGGCTCTGCCCTCAGGATGACTGCTTAGCAGTCAGATTGCTTCGTCGGTCGCATTGACCTCCTCGCAATGACTTTATGAACTTTAGTAGATGCTGATGGAACTGAAAATAAAGAACTTTGCCATAATTGATGACCTTACAGTAAGGTTCGAGGGTGGATTCAATGTACTTACAGGCGAGACCGGAGCTGGCAAGTCAATAATCGTGGATGCCCTTGGCCTTGCCCTTGGCAGCAGGGCCCAGTCAGATTTAGTCAGGTCAGGGGAAAAGGAAGCAACTGTTCAGGCATATTTTGAAGTGGAGGGAAATAACATACCTGATCTCGGCATTGATACATCTGATAGCCTTATCCTGAGAAGGTCTGTTGCCCATGGCGGAAAAAGCAGGGCATACATAAATGACACAATGGTAAGCCTGCAGAGTCTTCTGGATATGGGAAAGTCTCTTGTTGATATCCACGGACAACATGAACATCAAAGCCTTTTGTCAGTGGATAAACAGAGATTCCTTCTTGACTCATTCGGCAAACTTCATAGTGACAGGGAGATGATTGAATCTCTCTATAAGGAAGTGCAAGCACTAAACAAAGAAAAGGATGATTTAAAACAAAAGGTAAATGAAAGGGCTCAAAGGCTTGATCTTCTCAGATTTCAGATTCATGAAATAGACGGAGCTTTTCTGAAGCCGGGGGAGAAAGAATCACTCACAGAAGAAAAATCAATTCTTTCAAACCTGAGCAGATTAAGGGAATTAACAGAATTGGCCTATTCTATGCTCTATGGCTCTGAAAACTCTTGTATGGAAAAGCTTTCTTCTATTATGGCAAGGGTGAGAGAAATGTCTTCAATAGATCAGGAGACATTTAGTATCCTGAATTTACTTGAGTCAGCTTTTCCTTTAATTGAGGATGCAGCCATCTCCCTGCGGGGATTAAAAGACAGATACGACATTGAACCTGATAGACTTTCTGGAATCGAAGAAAGACTCGAACTCATCAAAAAACTCGAAAAGAAATATGGAGAGGGGATCGAAACAATTTTCAGTTACAAGGGTGACGCAGAGAAAGAACTTAAGGTACTTGAGCTGACAGATGAAAGGCTTGATTTTATAGAGGCTGAACTCAAGGAGAAAGAGGATAAGCTTATGAAAGCTGCTGATGCCCTCTCTGAAAAAAGAATGATAACAGCTAAAAAGATAGAAGAGCTTGTTATGAACGAACTACGGGAACTTGCTTTTAGTAATGCAGAGTTCAGGATAGACACAAGAGAGGTACCTGTGGCCTCAACAGGCATAGACAGGGTTGAGTTTTTGTTCTCTGCAAATCCTGGAGAACCCCCGAAACCGCTTTCCAAGGTTGCATCAGGAGGTGAGCTTTCGAGGGTCATGCTTGCTCTCAAGAGCATTCTCGCAGGAGTTGACAATATACCTGTTCTTATTTTTGATGAGGTTGATGCAGGAATTGGAGGAAGGACTGCTGAGAGTGTTGGAAAAAAACTTAAAGCAATATCAAATAAACATCAGGTACTCTGTACGACTCATCTGCCTCAGATCGCCTCTCTGGGAGATTTCCATCTGAAGATTAATAAGAAGCAGAGAGGCGAAAGGGTATGCGTAGAGGTCAGAGAACTTGCTGGCAGGGAAAGACTGGATGAGATAGCAAGGATGCTTAGTGGTAAGATCACAGAGGTTTCACTCAAACATGCAAAGGAATTACTTGGGAGTACTATATGAGGGGAATGAAGAAATCTCATGTAAGTGATGTACAGACCGAACGTCATTCCAGCTTGTCTGGTCTACGACTCATAGAGAATCTTTCTGAAAAAAGAAGGATTCCGAACAAGTCGGAATGACAGAAAAAGAGAAAAAATTTCCAAATGAAAGGCATGATCATAATTGACAGGGAGTTATGCAAAGGCTGTTCATATTGTGTGGATGCATGTCCGTTAGGAGTTATTGTTATTGAGGATACATTTAACAAAAAAGGTTTTTTCCCTGCTCATCCCGAAAATCTGAAAAAATGTACAGGTTGTGCGATATGTGCACAGATGTGCCCTGAAATAGCAATAGAAGTCTATAAGGAAGGGGAATGAGTAAAAGGCTTGCGATAGGCGTAGATCTCGGTGGTACAAATCTAAGGGTGGCATTAGTTACGAAGGATGGTGAGATCATCAGGAAGGTGAAGGAACCAGTGTCCGGAGGGGTAATTGATCTTACTATTCGATTAGCAAAAGGTTTTGTTAATGAAGAAATTGCAGGGATTGGACTTGGTGTGGCAGGGCTTATTGACAGGGAGAGCAGTAAAGTTCTTACCTCACCAAATCTTCCTGCTGTGGAGGGGGTTAGCCTCGTAAATTCAATTAAAGAAAAATTCAGGGTTCCCGTGTTCATTGAGAATGACGCGAATGCTGCAGCCTTTGGAGAGAAATGGATTGGCATTGGAAAGGAATTCTCAAGCTTTGTCCTTTTTACTCTTGGTACAGGCATAGGGGGTGGAATAATACATGATAAAAAACTCCTTAAAGTGGCAGCAGAGATAGGTCATATAACCATCCACGCAGATGGTGAAAAATGCCACTGCGGTAATTCCGGATGTCTTGAATCTTATGCATCTGCAAGGGCGTTGCTATCAAACGTTATATCAGCCCTTGAAAGTGGCAGAGAAAGCATATTAAAGGGACTTTTCAACGGGAACTTTTACAAGCTCACAGCAGAGGATATTTACAGGACAGCCCTTGATGGAGACATCCTCGCAAGGGAGATGCTGAAAGATGCAGGGAAGAATCTCGGTATTGGAATTGCCAACATTATTAATGTGATGAGCCCTGAAGCTATTGTTCTTGCGGGAGGCCTCACAGGAGCATGGGATATATATATCCAGGAGGCGATAAGGGAGGCTTCAAGGAGATCGTTTAAGGAACTCTTTAATAAAGTAAAAATCATCCCTTCTCTCCTCGGTGATGATGCAGGTGTTATTGGCTCAGCAGGAATTGTCTTTGAGAATATGATAAACAGGAGGATATCTGAGTGAAAGATAAAAAAAGACTGATCAGAGAATACATTGAGGCTATACTCATAGCCCTGCTTCTTGCCCTTTTTATCAGGGCATATATTATACAGGCCTTTAAGATACCTTCTGGTTCGATGATTCCCACGCTTCTTGTTGGTGACCACATACTCGTAAACAAGTTCATCTATGGAACAAATGTCCCTTTTTCTGATAAGCATTTTTTAGTATTAAAGAGGCCGGAAAAAGGAGATATAATAGTCTTTAAATATCCTGAGGACCCAAAGAAAGATTTTATCAAGAGGGTTATTGCAACGGAAGGTGATTTACTCGAATCCAAAGACAAAGTTATTTATGTGAATGGAAAGACAGTTATGGAACCCTACACATACCACAGTGATCGGAATATCAGACCCAGAGGGAATGACGTAAGGGACAACTTTGGACCCTTGGTCGTCCCTCCGAATAAGATTTTTGCTATGGGAGATAATCGTGACCAGAGTTATGACAGCAGATATTGGGGATTCGTTGATGCAAAGGATGTTAAGGGCAAAGCACTCATACTCTATTGGTCGTGGGACCCAAAACACTGGCTCAGGTTTAACAGAATAGGGAGGTTAGTAAAATGAAGAAGGCAATCTTTTGGCTTTTAATCTTTGTTTTTCTTGCATATTCGGGCATTAAATTCGGTTTTCCTTATTACCGTTATTTAGCTTTCAAATCCGATGCAAAAGAAATTGTGAGGGTTTCCATTGAAGCCAAGGATGAAGAAGTGATAAGAAACCT
>DAITNM010000069.1:0-4675 GCA_036834585.1 Thermodesulfovibrionales bacterium
CCGAGTAAATCTTGAGCCCTCCCTTCGCCCTGACTCAAAACTCGGAGGGCACTTTGTATCAGGACATGTAGATGACATAGGCAGTATAAAGTCAAAGACAAAGATAGGAGATACTTTTAAAGTAGAAATAGAGGTACCTGACAGGATTCTCAATTTTCTTATAGGGAAAGGCTCTGTTGCAGTAGATGGAATCAGCCTTACAGTTGTTGATATTCTAAAAAGAAGTTTTACTGTGATGATTATTCCCCATACAGCAAAGCTCACAACGCTTGGATTCAAGGGGCCTGGCGATACAGTGAATGTCGAGATAGATATGATAGGGAAATATGTTGCAAAGTTTTTACATAGAGCGATGGACAGTGATTCGAAATTAATTAATACTCTTACGGAGAAGGGGTTTATTAAGTAACAGGATTCAAGGGGTCAAGGGGTCGAGTGAATGTGTATTCAAAAGCTTGAATCCCTGAATCCTCGAATCTTCGAACCCTTTGGAGGAACTGGAAATGGAGAAGTATAAATTCAATACAATTGATGAAGCCATAGACGATATAGCAAAGGGCAAATTGGTTATCCTCGTTGATGATGAGGATAGGGAGAACGAAGGCGACCTGTGCATGGCTGCAGAGAAGGTGACACCTGAGGCGATCAATTTCATGGCAAGGTATGGAAGAGGCCTCATCTGTCTTTCCCTTACTCCAGAGCGGGTGGAAGAACTGAAGCTACCGATGATGACAGAGGATAATACATCACCTTTTGGTACTGCTTTCACGGTTTCGATAGAGGCAAAAAAAGGAGTAACAACAGGCATCTCTGCAGCAGACAGGGCAACAACAATACGGACCGCTATTGCCCCTGATACGAAACCTGAAGACCTTGTAAGACCTGGGCATGTCTTCCCCCTGAAGGCGAGACCTGGAGGTGTGCTTCAAAGGGCAGGACAGACAGAGGGTTCGGTTGATTTATCAAGGCTTTCAGGGCTTTATCCAGCAGGTGTGATCTGTGAAATCATGAATGATGATGGGACGATGGCAAGGGTTCCAGAACTCATTGAGTTTGCAAAAAAACAGAATCTCAAGACAGTCACAATAAAAGACCTTATAAAATACAGGATGAGGACAGAATCATTTGTAAAAAGGCTCGTATCCGTGAAGATGCCCACAGAGTATGGCGGAGAGTTTAATGCTATAGCTTATGCCAATGAAATAGACAACACAGTTTATATTGCCCTGGTTAAAGGGGAAATAAAGCCGGAGGATGAAGTTCTTGTCAGAGTCCATTCACAGTGTCTCACAGGGGAAGTATTTGGTTCAAAGAGATGCGATTGCGGAGAACAGCTCCACAGGGCAATGGAGATGGTCAGCAGAGAAGGCAAAGGGGTTATCCTCTATGTTCGACAGGAGGGCAGAGGCATCGGATTAATAAACAAGCTTAAGGCGTATGAGTTGCAGGATAAGGGTCTTGACACTGTTGAGGCTAACATCAGGCTGGGCTTTAAGCCTGACCTCAGGGACTATGGTGTAGGTGCACAGATACTCGTTGACCTTGGAGTTAGAAAAATGAAACTTATGACTAACAATCCAAAGAAGATTGTAGGACTTGAGGGGTATGGTCTTAAAGTTGTTGAAAGAGTTCCCATAGAGGCAAAGCCACATGAAAAAAATATCATATACCTCAAAACAAAGAAGAAAAAAATGGGGCATATGCTCGAGAATGTATAGCATATTGAAAGGATTCAAGTGGCTAAATGAAAGAAAACAGATGGATATGTTGTTGTTTTCTTATGCTAATTGTCATTGCCGCTTGTCGGCAATCCTTCTGAAGAAAGATTCTCTATGAGTCATAGACCAGACAAGCCGGAATGGCAGACTGAAAAAGGGGGTTCTATGAAGATCTTTGAGGGTGAGCTTCAGGCCAAAGGAATAAAATTTGGTATTGTGGTCAGCAGATTTAATGAGTTTATTACAAGCAAGTTACTCGATGGTGCCATTGATGCCCTCTTACGGCACGGGGCAAAAGAAGAGGACATAGAGGTTATCAGGGTCCCCGGCTCTTTTGAGATACCTTTGTTAGCAAAAAAAATGGCTTTGAAAGGGACATATAATGCAATAATTTGTCTCGGTGCTATTATCAGGGGCTCGACACCGCATTTTGAATATATTGCAGCTGAGGTATCAAAGGGTATAGCAGCAGCATCAATGGAAACGGGTATCCCAATAGCATTCGGTGTCATAACTTCCGATACCATTGAACAGGCTGTTGAAAGAGCAGGCACAAAGAGCGGCAATAAGGGATGGGATGCAGCAATAACAGCTATTGAGATGGCTCAACTCCTTAAAAAGTTATGAGTAACGAGTAACGAGTTACGGGTAAAGACCAAAGTGAAAACTTCAGACTGCAACCTCCAAATTAAATCCTCCCTTACTCTCCCTGTTACTTGTCACTTGTCACTCGTCACTGTCTTATGAAGCGTCGCAGGGCAAGAGAGTATGCACTGCAGATATTGTTTCAGATAGATTTTAAAGGGAAGGAGATTGCTAACAAGGATCTTGAGGCCTTCTGGTCAGATAAAGATGTAAGCGAAGATATCAGGAAGTTTGCAGAGACCCTTGTCAAAGGCACCTTACAGAGACTTGAAGAGATAGACTCGAAAATTGAAAAGGTTGCAGAAAACTGGATACTCAACAGAATGGCAGCAGTAGATAGAAATATCCTTAGGTTTGCTGCATACGAAATACTTTACATGAAAGACATCCCCCTTGCAGTCACTATAAACGAGGCCATAGAGATAGCAAAAAAATTTTCCACATCCGAAGCAGCTCCTTTTATTAACGGAATTCTTGACAAGCTTGCAAAAGAAGCTGTCAGGGCCTGATGCGTTACGCCATACTTTCTGATGTCCATTCAAACATAGAGGCACTCGAGGCTGTGTTGAGAAATGTGGATAAGAGAAAGGTTAAAGAAGTATTATTTCTTGGAGATGCTGTTGGATATGGTCCCAACCCGAATGAATGTATAGAGCTTCTTATGGCCCGGTGCAAAGTACTTCTTGCTGGCAACCATGATTGGGGCGTACTCGGACTCACAGACATCAACTACTTTAATGAATATGCAAGGGCTGCTATTGAGTGGACAAAACAGGTGATTACAGAAGGAAACCGCAAGACACTGAGGTCCCTCCCTGTTAAAAAAGAAAGCAATAAGGAGGACATGACCCTTGTTCATTCAACACCAAAGGAGCCGGAAGAGTGGCATTATCTCCTCACGCTCTGGGATGCAGAGATCAATTTTCACTACTTTGATAATAAATTCTGTTTCCTCGGCCACAGCCATTATCCGTTTGTTATTGAGAAGCTTCTGTCAGGAGAGCTTGTGGCATATAAAGAGGCAGCTGTTATGGGAAAGACAGAGAGGTATATCATGAGTGTGGGAAGCGTGGGACAGCCCCGGGATGGTGACCCAAGGGCATGCTACGCAATTGTTAATGATGAGAAGATGGAAATCATAAGGGTTCCCTATGACATTGAGGCTGTTCAGAAGAAGATGATCAAAGAGGGCCTGCCTCTGTTTCTCTCAGAAAGACTTTCAAGAGGGAGATAGGAGGGTCTGGTAAAGTTCCATCGTTTTTTCAATATGAACCCCGAAGGAAAAATTCTCGGCTAATCTTCTTGCTTCAAAACCCATTCTTACATTTTTATCCCTGTCCATAAGAATTGTAACTTTTTCAGCCAGCATATTGATATCCTCAGGTTTATCGATAACAAAACCCTGTACACCTTCCTGGATTATCTCAGAGGCGCCGCTAAGCCTTGTTGTAATGACAGGCAGTCCGCTTGCCAGTGCCTCAAGATGCACATTACCAAAGGGTTCATACATAGTGGGAAAAACAAATATGTCAGATGCTGCATAGTATTTGTGAATTTCTCTTTGAGGACCGCAGAAGATAACCCTCTGCTTTTTTATGTGTCTCCTCATTTTTTCTTCAGAACCTTTTCCCACGACGAGGACTGTTATCGGCTCTGAAACAACTTCTGAAGCCCTTAAGAGGTACTCAACCCCTTTCCTTTCAAATCCGGAACCGACAAAGAGAACCACAAAATCATTTTCCCCTATTGAATGTCTCCTCCTTATTTCATCTTTATACAGGTTCCTGTTTTCAGGATGAAATCGTTCAAGGTCTACTCCGTTATAAATAACCTCTATATCCCTTTCATCTACATGATAATGTTCCATGATATTCCTTTTAACAAGCTCTGATATAGCAATAATCTTTTTAAACCTGTGGCCTTTGAAAATCATTCTTTCCATTGTGAGAATGAGCCAGTGATATGGATTCAAGAGGAAGGATAATCTCCCTAAGAAGCCTATCCTTTTCCATCTCTGTCTCAGCCATTCGATATGGCATCCATCCCCAGCACGATAGATGTCTTGAAAAAAGGTCTTGTCGTGGCTTTGGATGATATCAAAATGTCTACGTTTCAGGATGAGATATGTGGATATTGTAAATGTCAGATCTCTCAAGAAGGAGTTAAAAGTAATGGCAGGAACTTTGTGGAAATGGATATTATTCAGTGGTTCAAAGACATCCCACGTTATTGCAAAGATATGCACCTCATGACCTTCTTGCGCAAGCTTTCCTATGAGGGCCTGTGAAAAACCTTCTGAGCCACCATGGAAG
>DAITNM010000070.1:0-2967 GCA_036834585.1 Thermodesulfovibrionales bacterium
AAAAAAATACAACCTGAACTATCCAGTAAGTCTTTATCGTTTTGACAATAGTTAAACGAGATTGTAGACTTAAATTAACAGAAGAACATTGAAGAAGAATAGAAAAATGAAGGCGGGTATTTTCATATGCGAATGCGGTCCCAATATAAGAGATGCAATAGATATTAATGATATAGCAACATTTGCCAGAGGTCTCGATCATGTAGTGTTCACCGCGTCTTTTAACCTCCTCTGTTCAGAGGAAGGCCAAAACCTTATTGAGAGGGATATTAAGAAGCATAATTTGTCACATGTAATAATTGCAGCTTGTACACCGAAGGAACATGAAAATACCTTTAGAAAAGTCCTCAGCAAGGCCGGCCTCAACCCATTCCTTTTACAAGTTGTCAATATCAGAGAACAATGTGCCTGGGTAGTTAAGGACAGGGTTCTGGCGACTCAGAAAGCCAAGGCAATGATTGCTGCAGCAGTAAGAAGGGTTGCCCTTCATGAACCTCTTGAGGTGAAGGAAATACAATGCGAGTCTGATGCCCTTGTTGTCGGAGCAGGTATAGCCGGAATGAGTGCAGTGCTTGCCCTTGCACAGAAGAACAGAAAGGTCTATCTTGTTGAAAGACTGCCCTGCATTGGCGGAAAGGCAGCAAGATTTGAAAAGGTATATCCACATCTGGAATGCGCCTCTTGTGTATTGGACCCTCTTATGGACGAGGTCTTACATCATGAACATATTGAAATTATGACATCCAGTGAAATACAGGAAGTACTGGGATCTTACGGTAATTTTATCATCAAGGTAAAAAAGAAACCGCAGTTCGTGGACAGCAAAAGCTGTATAGGCTGTGGTGCATGTTTTGAAGTCTGCCCTGTAAAGGTGAAAAATGAATACAATGAAGGGCTTGATAAAAGGAAGGCCATCTATATTCCTTATCCTGGTGCCCTTCCGCATATCGCTGTCATAGATAAGGAACATTGTATACGTTTTCAGGGGAAGGAATGTAATGCCTGCCAGGATGCCTGTCCTTTTGGTTCTATTCGTTATGAAGAGACTGACCAAATAAAAGAACTGAAAGTCGGTGCTATTGTGTTGGCTACAGGCTTTGATGTATTCGATCCCAAAAGGGCATCCCAGTTCGGATATGGAAAGATTAGAAATGTATACACCAGCCTTGAATTCGAAAGATTATTAAGCTCAAATGGTCCAACAGGGGGAAAGATTCTCCTGAAAAATGGGGAACCTCCTAAAAGGATTGCTCTTATTCATTGTGTAGGTTCCCGGACCAAAAAATATAACGAATACTGTTCCGGAGTTTGCTGTATGAATTCATTAAAGTTTTCCTATCTGATTAAAGAACAATTACCGGATAGTTCAATAATTGAGTTTTACACTGATTTCTGTCTCCCCGGCAGAGAGTCTCAAAGGTTCTTTAACAATCTTGCAGATAAAAAAGGAATAGACTTTGTTCAGGTTAAGAACATTGAATCTGTAGAGCTTACTCAAAGACAGGATAACATATTGATTACCTATAAAGACATACATGGAAAAAGGAAAAAGCTGTTAGTTGATCTTGTGGTGTTATCTGTTGCACTTGAGGCAGCGAGAGATGCCGGAAAGTTGGCAAGGATTTTTGGGATATCGCAAGGTAAAGACGGTTTCTTCCTTGAAGAGCATGCAAATATAGCTCCTGTCTCAACTTCCATAGGAGGGATATTTATTGCTGGATGTGCCCATGGTCCAAAAGATATACAGAGTGCAGTAGCAGAAGGGCAAGCTGCAGCAGGAAGAATATTTTCACAACTTATACCTGGGGAGAAGCTCTTCCTTGAGCCTATAACTGCAGAAGTTAATGAAGATTCCTGTTCAGGGTGTAAGACGTGTATCAGCCTATGCCCCTATAAGGCTTTAACGTATGATTCTGTGAAAAAAATTGTCTCGGTAAATGAAGTTTTGTGTAGAGGGTGTGGTGTATGCGTGGCTGCTTGCCCAAGTGCTGCAATCAAGGCCAGAAATTTCACTGATAATCAGATTGTGGCTGAGATAAAGGGGCTTTTACAAGGATGAATAGTTTTGAACCAAAGATCATAGCCTTTCTTTGTAACTGGTGTTCATATGAATGTGCAGATTCCGTGGGGAGAGCGCAAAAAGAATACCCTTCAAATCTGAAGATTGTCCGTATAATGTGCAGTGGAAGGGTGGATCCTCAGTTTATTCTTGAGGCTTTCCAAAAAGGTGCTTCCGGTGTATTGATTTTAGGCTGTCATTTAGGAGACTGCCATTATAAAGAAGGTAATGTTCAGGCAATGAAAAGATATATTTTTTTGAAAGAGCTACTTCCGCAGTTTGGCATAGAAAAAGATAGGCTCAGACTTGATTGGGTATCAGCCACAGAGACTGAAAAGTTTACAATGATTGTTTCGGCAATGGTTGAGGACATAAGACAAATGGGGCCGCTGGTAGCAAGGAGATAAAGAAGAAACAATGGAAAAGCCCAAAATTGCTCTTTACTGGTGTTCAAGTTGTGGTGGATGTGAGGAATCGGTCCTTGATTTGGCTGAGGATTTATTGGACTTAGCAGAATCAGTTGATGTTCTATTTTGGCCTGTTGCAATAGATATGAAATATCATGACGTTGAAATGATTCCTGATGGCGGAATTACAGCGACTCTTATCAATGGAGCAGTCAGGATGGATAACCAGGAACAGATGGCGAAAATATTAAGGAAAAAATCCAGTTTAATAATCGCCCACGGGAGCTGTGCACATCTCGGAGGTGTTGTTGGATTAGCCAATTTTTTTGAGCGCAGAGGTATTTTAAACAGGTCATTTAAAGAGGTTCCAACAGTAAAGAATTCCCAGGGCGTGTTACCCGGGAATGAAACGAAAGAGTACCGGAAAGCATTGGGTCTCCCTCATTTTCACAATACGGTGAAAGCCCTGGATCAGGTTGTAGAGGTAGACTATTATATTCC
>DAITNM010000070.1:3067-4663 GCA_036834585.1 Thermodesulfovibrionales bacterium
TGTATAAAGGCAAACATGCCCTGCCGGGGTTGTTTTGGACCTCCTGATAATGTAACAGACCAGGGTGCAAAGACCTTATCTTTCCTCGCATCTCTTTTTGAATCAACGAATGAAAAAGAACTGAAGAGACTATTCAATTCAATACCTGATCCTGCAGGGTTGTTTTACAGATATGGGTTAGCTTCATCAATATTGAAAGGGAAAATGATCAGGCAATAAAGTGAAGAAACAAATTTCGATTGACCCGGTAACGAGATTAGAGGGACACGGAAAGATATCCCTCTTTCTTGATGACGAAGGCAATGTAGAGCGTGCTTTTCTGCAGGTGCCTGATTTTAGGGGTTTTGAAAAGTTCTGTGAGGGAAGGGCTGCGGAGGAAATGCCTGCACTGACTCAGAAGATCTGCGGCGTTTGCCCTACAGCCCACCATACGGCATCGGCGAAAGCGCTTGATGATCTCTTCAAGGTGGAACCACCAAGAGCAGCAAGGAAGATAAGAGAACTTCTGTATAACACATTCATGTTTGAAGACCACCTTCTCCATTTTTATTTTTTGGGCGGACCGGATTTTATTGTCGGTCTGGACGCACCAAAAGACAAAAGAAATATTTTTGGTGTAAGGGACACATTAGGAGTTGATGTTGCAAGAAAAGTTATTGAAATAAGAAAGAAAGCAAGGGAATTGAATACCATGATCAGCGGAAGTCCTTTATATCCTGTTTGTTGTCTCCCAGGAGGGATTTCAAAGCCATTAACAGAGGAAGAAAGAATCTGCATAAAGGAATTGAGTGCAGATTTTGTGTCATTTGCAGAGTATACATTAAAGGTATTTGATGATGTCTTTCTCAAGAATAAAGAATATTTTGATTTAATGGTGAGTGACATTTATCATCACAGGACCTACTACATGGGGCTTGTGGATGATAAAAATAAGGTGAACTTTTATGACGGGAAGATTCGGGTTGTTGGTCCTGATGGAAAAGAGGCTATAAAATTTACAGCAAAGAACTATCTGAAATATATGCAGGAAAGAGTTGAGCCATGGAGCTTTATGAAGATGGTTTATTTAAAAAATATTGGCTGGAAAGGATTTGTTGATGGAGCAGGGAGTGGAATTTACAGGGTAGGTCCCCTTGCCCGACTGAATGCCTCCGAGGGGATGGCTACCCCTCTTGCGCAGATCGAATATACAAGAATGTTCAATGCCTTGGGAGGCAAACCTGTTCATTATACCTTAGCTTATCATTGGGCAAGACTTATTGAAGTCTTATACGCAGCAGAGAGGATTCAAGAACTTGCCAATGATCCAGAACTCACCAAAACTAAAGTAAGAAGTATTCCTGATAACATTGAGGGGGAAGGCATTGGCGTATGTGAAGCTCCGAGGGGAATGCTTCTCCATCATTATCAAACCGACAGGAAAGCGATACTACAGAAAGTGAACCTCCTCGTTGCTACTCAGAACAATGCTGCAGCTCTTCAAATGTCGATTGAGAAGGCTGCACGTTCGGTTATAAAAGGTGGCAATATTTCTGATAGTTTGCTCAATATGGTAGAAATAGCCTTCCGTGCTTATGACCCGTGTTTTGCCTGCGC
>DAITNM010000071.1:0-4567 GCA_036834585.1 Thermodesulfovibrionales bacterium
CCGGCGAGAGATTTTCCTTCAGGGCTTCATCAGATAAGGTTTTAATAAAAGACCTCGGGGTAGAGAATATCCCTGAGGGCGCTTCACTGATCATACAGTCAGAGGGACAGGGCACTTTCAAAGACCCGGTCATTACGTTACATGCCAGAGTTACTGGAGGTATTTTCAAGGGCAAGACCGTAGGTAATGGTGTGATAAAGGGAGAAATCAGAGACAAAAACATCTTTTTAACGGCATCCTTATTTGATGAAAAAATATCGTTCAGTGGTAAGGGACACCTCGATGATACATTGCCATGGAATGCTGAGATTGAAATCCAGCCCGGAAGATATGATTTCTTATTGGGGTCAATTTTCAGGGATATTCCGGAAGACGCGTCTCTCAATCTCAAAGGCCATGCTGAGATGGAAGGAAACAGAAACAACATAAAAGCCTCAGCAAATATCAGCAACCTTACTGTTGCACTTTTTGATTACAGTTTTTCTAACGATTCTGAAATAAAGATCCAGATAAACAATGGCAAAATCTCCTTCCCTGCCTTTTCCATCAGGAGTAGCGGTACATCATCAGTCAAGGTCTCTGGTGGTTTAGAGATCGGCAGAGAGTACAACCTACGTTTGGAAGGAAGGTCATCTCTGGCACCGTTAAAATTATTGTCCAAAAGACTGGAACACCTAACAGGAGAAGCTGAATTTGCTTTCTCCATACTTGGGAAATGGGAGAATCCTGATATCAAAGGTGACCTAACTGTCTCAAATGCATCTCTTGGATTAAAGGGAAATTCCCTGCGCATTTCTTCAATAAACGGTTCCGCATCAATCGAGGAAGACAAGCTCTTAGTAAAAAAACTTTCAGGCAAAGTCGGTGGTGGTGCAATAAACGTGTCAGGTCTTCTTCAAATGAAAGGCTTTCATGTAAACAGATTTTCCTTTGAATCGAACCTTAATAATATAACGGCCCCTTTTGCAAAAGATTCTCCTGTTAATTTTAGCGGTAACCTCTTTTATAAAGGCACCACAGAAGCACAGGGAATTAGTGGTGACTTAAAGATAAAGAGTGCAAAATACAGGGAGAGAGTTGACTGGAAGAGCTGGATTCTCAAGGCAAGGACAGCGGAAAAACAAAAAACAGCATTATCGGAAGTTCAAAAAGCAGAGCTCAATATCAGTATTTCAGGTGATGAAAATATTTACATTGACAATAATATAGCCAGGATGCCTGTGAGGACAGATTTCATCGTGAGGGGAACAGTATCACAACCTATCTTGTTTGGAAGACTTGAATCTAAAGAGGGAGTCTTTTATTTCAGGAATAATGAATTCAAGATAATCCATGCAAGTGCTGATTTCACTGATCCAAACAGACTTAACCCCGTCTTTGATCTCATGGCTGAAACAAGCATTAAAGGATATACCGTAAAACTGAACCTCGAAGGACAGATAGAGCATTTCGATCTTAATTTATCTTCCAATCCTCCCCTTGAGGATACAGACATCCTCTCCCTTTTGACAATTGGATATATCGAAAAAGAGTCAAAAGGGCTTAAAGGTGGTATCGGTACAGGAGCAGCAACATCATTTTTGGCAGGTACTTTACAGGAAGTGTTTGATGAAAGGCTAAAAACTGTAACAGGCATTGACAGAATACAGGTTGGTTCCCATCTGTCAAAAACCACAGGTAGTGTTGAACCACAAGTTACCGTGTCCAAGAGGCTTCTCGGAGACAAGGTATTCGTAACGTACTCAAATGTTTTTGGAGCAACCACTACCGGAGAGCAGATATTGAAGATCGAGTATTTCCTTGATAGAAAAATTTCCCTGATCGGCGTTAGTGATGAGAGGGGAAGTGTAGGTGGTGACATAAAGTTCAGGTTTGAATTCAAATGAGGCGGAGAATAAGAAATATCGCATGGAAAAGATGGAGTAGATCATTCCTGCTTGTTATTTCCTCTTTCTTCGTATTCCTTTTTTTCATTTTGCCTTTAGAGGCCTTAGGGTCAATCGTTAGTGAAATAGAAATAAACGGTCTTTCCTCTATTAAAAAGGAAGAACTCCTTTATCTCCTCGACATAAAAGTTGACGGTCCTATAGATCCTGATAAAGTGAGAGAGGGCATAAGACGGGCATTTTTAAAAGGGATTTTTGAGGACATCTCTGTAGAGGCGACTGACGGGGAACAGGTAAAGGTTACAATTACCGTAACGGAAAGAGATTTCATAAATAAGATATTAATAGAAGGAGATTATAACCTTTCTAAAAAATTTATACAGAATAATTTTAGCCTGAGAGAAGGACAAGTCTTGCGACAGGATCTGATCGAACCTGCTATGAAAAAGCTACAGCAGGACATTGTCAGACGAGGATTCCCTTATGTTAGCATCGAAGTAAAGACTGAAAAGCTCAAAAAACCTTACAGGGCAAACCTTCATCTCTGGGTTTATACTGGCGAACCAGAAATGATAAAGGAGATTATTATCAGTGGAGGAACAGATGAGACCAAAGGATTGATGAAATTGTCCGAGGGCGATATATATGATCAGGCAGCACTGGAAAATGATATCGAAAGGATAAAGACATACTACAGAAAGAATGGTTATTTCCACCCTCGTATAGATCCCCATACTTTCACTGGTGGGGTATTGAATATTCCGGTAGATCCTGGCAAACGTCTGTTCATTTCAACAGAAGGAAACAGTGTTTTTCCTACAAAGACCCTCCGTAAAGAAATGCCTTTTTTTGAAGCTGAGAATTTCAATGACGATCTTGTGGAGGAGGCTGTTTCCAAAATGCTTTCTCTCTACCATACAAAAGGATACCCTTTTGCACAGGTAGCACCCGTCATTACATCGAAAGATGACACTACCAATCTCAGTCTCTTTATCTTTGAAGGAAAAAAGGTAAAAGTGGGATCAGTCAATTTCAGCGGTGTCAGTCTTTTAGAAAAAAATCTCAAAGAGGTCATGTCCCTTAAAAAAGGTGGTCTTTATAATCCCGACCTGATTGATACAGACAGGGAGACCATTATGGAACTTTATAATGCCCTCGGATACCTGGAAGCAGTTATCGAAGAGTTTGAGGCTACATATAATGAACGCTCTGAAGAAATGGAAATAAATATCAAAATATTAGAGGGCTCAAAGACAGAGATTGGGAGGATTACCATTATTGGTACATCCCGCATTCCTGAAGAGGAAATAACAAAAACGATAAAGATAAAACCTGGTGATCCGTATAATGAGGTTGACATTACCGATGCACGCTACAGAGTTATTCAATTATACAACTCCCGTGGTCTTGCTGATGCACTCGTTTTCGTGAAGAGAGAGTTTGAGAATCACCAGGTCTCCTTAACATTCCAAATACATGAGGGTGACATTACCATCTTTGGTAAGACTATTGTTTCAGGTAACAGCACGACACGGTACGAGGTGGTAAAAAGAGAGTTAAGGCATCAGGAAGGATCAGCATTTGATTACACTCTTCTCCAGAGAGAGAGACAAAATATCTATAAATTAGGACTCTTTACCGATATTGATGTTGAGGTACTCGACAGATATGACCATACAAGGGACACACTGATAAAAGTGAATGAAGGAAATGCCGGTGCTGTAGAATTTGGTTTTGGATATGCAGACTATGAAAAGTTCAGGGGATTTTTCGATCTGAGTTACAGGAACCTCTGGGATATGAACAGACAAGCTTCATTTCGATTAGAGTTAAGTTCTATCGAGAAACGATCCATATTACAGTATCTTGAACCATGGTTCTTGGATAGACAGATGCCCTTTAGGGTGTTTTTACTCTATGAAGACAGAAAAGAAGTCAATATCGATACACGAGATACATTATACAGATTGAACAGGTATGCAGTTACAACTGGTATCGAAAAAAAACTGAGTGATAACTTGAAGACAGAATTATATTATGAATTTTCCTTTACAGACACTTTCGATGTTCAGCCTGACGTGGTCCTCAGCAAGGAAGATACAGGTACCCTCGCCATCAGTGCTTTAAAGCCCGGCATCATTTACGACACGAGAGATAATCCCTTCGACCCGAGGAAAGGAATCCTCTCAGTAACATCACTCAAAGCAACGTCACCCCTTCTACTCTCTGAGACAAACTTTTTGAAACTCTTATTCCAGGGAAATGCATACCAACAGTTAAGCAAACGGTTTGTCTTTGCGCTATCCTTGAGAGGAGGCCTTGCCTGGGGATATCACGATACCGAAGAACTCCCGCTTATTGAAAGATTTTTTCTCGGCGGGAGAACAACGGTAAGGGGATATAATCAGGACACGCTCGGTCCTAAAGGTGATGATGGAAACCCGAAGGGAGGTAATGCTTTTATCTGTGGCAATGCAGAGCTGAGGTCATATCTCGGCAGAGGTCTTGGAATTGTTGCTTTTCTCGATGGAGGTAATGTCTGGCAGAAAGTTGGAGATATCGAATTCGGTAGCATAAAATACACTACAGGACTCGGTTTGAGATATAACACCCCTGTTGGCCCGATAAGGGTTGATTACGGACATAAACTTCAGCGAGAAAAAGGAGAAAGTGCTGGAGAG